>PBSM01000225.1 GCA_002726245.1 Planctomycetaceae bacterium
ACCGAGCCACCGCTGCTCGGGCATTCACTCACAAACTTAGCGCTACGTGTTTCGCCCGCCGAGCGCTACGTTTTCTGACCGCCGTTTATAAGTCCCTCACCGCCATGCTCATTCGATGTGCTCATGATCTGGAGTATCGACGATCTCGGTCGCTTCGGCCCGCATACGTTTGACCTGACTTTCCGATCGGCCGTCGGCCCGCATCTTCTCACGGACTCTCGCGTGTCGTTTCTTCGCTGCGTCGGACCAGAGCGAACTCTTCTTCGGCCAGGCATGCGGCTCGCTCCACGACTCATTGTCGGGCCACGGATTGTGAAAAATCTTCCCGAACGACACTTCGTGGTAGCCGTACTTCATGAACTGCTGCGGCAGTGTGACCGCATCCGGAATCGTGTGCCGAAACCGAGTCGCCAGATCCCAGACCTTGGTCGAATCCGGACGCAGCCCAGTCATGATGCTGACACGTGAAGGATTGCAAACGGCAAGCTGACAGTAAGCCCGCTCAAAGACAACGCCCGTTGAAGCCAGCTTGTCGATGTTCGGCGAGTGGATTGCTGTCTCGCCATAACAACCCAGTTCCGGCCGAAGATCATCGATGGCGATGAACAGAACATTCGGTTGAGATTTTGTGTTGGCTGCGAATGAACGGGTTGCGTCAGCAGACAAAAAGGCAGCAATTATTGATGCCAACGAGAGGGTTGTTCTTATCTGCATCCTGAATTACTTTCCTGGGATCTGGTTTGAACAAACGGTATCCAAGAGCTTGTCCTTTTTTGCGGCACAATGAAAGCCCGACCTGCGGAAGAGACGTCCGGATATGGTTGGAGATGCAGGGCGCGGGCCCCATGGCCCTGCCACTCTCGGTGTTCTTCGATCCCGCGGACAAGAAGTTCAAGATGTGGTACTTATCGGGATACGTGGCGTGGCACGGCTTGGTACACTTAGTCTTGCATGTCCACGAGGTGAGTGCATTCGTGGACTGGAACACGTCCTTGTCAATAAACGTCATGACGATTGATCAGCAAACCAGACTCGACCAATCAAAGCCGCGGGAGCAGCATTCGACTGAGTCCGACAGCGATCGAGCCCGCGAGAGCCGAGTTCCGCCGAGCACGCAAGCTCGGGCGTCATCGATCAGCAGCGGCCGGTAAACTTGGAGACCGATTCGTGTCGATTCATGTGCTTCCAGATACGCAGAGCCATCCAGAACCGGGTCGGACGCAACAGCGCGGCGATCGTCAGGATTCTTCACCAGGCCGATGGCGGAAATCCGGTCTGCTGGTGATTGGTGTGGTCGCGGTATTGGTGTGCGTTACCGCATTCATGCGGAGTGCCATTTCGTCGCTGGAGATGAGTCCCAAGTTGACCCACACGATCACGCGCGGCGACCTGGTCGTGACGGTAACAGAACAGGGGACTGTAGAGAGCTCCAAGAGCACGGAGATTAAATGCCAAGTCCGAGGTGGGTATGGCGGCCGTGGCGGCCAAAGCACCGTCACCTGGGTGATCCCCGCCGGTACGGTCGTGCAGCAAGGAGACGAATTGGTCAGGCTGGATACGAAGATTATCGAAGAGACTATCAGTCTGGGAAAGACGGATACAAATAACGCAAAGGCCGCACTCGCACGTGCCGAGGCGGATTTGGCGAAAGCGGAGATCGCCATCGACGCCTACCTAAAAGGTAGGTATCGCTCTCAGATGAAGTTGTTGGAGAAGCAGTCGGCAATCGCAACGCGGAACGTACGCACCGCGCAGGCGTTGCTTCGACATTCTGAAACGATGTTTCGGCAGGGCTTTGTTACCGAGTTAGAAGTTGAGGCGAATGGGTACACGGTCACGCAAGCGGAATTGGAACTGAAGGTCACGGAGACCGAGATGGATGTTCTGTCGCGACTCACCAAGGCGATGCAGTTGGAAACGCTGAACGGCCAATTGATCGCGACCAAGGCAAGACTGGCAGGGCGGACGGCGGGGCTCGCACTGGAGCAGAGTCGCCTTGAACTCGCGTTGGAGGAATTCGAGAACTGCGTCATTAAGGCCCCCCAGAGCGGCTTGGTGATTTACCCCTCGACCGCGAAGTGGAAGGATGCACCCGACATCACCGAAGGTGCGAGTATCCACAACAATCAAGTGCTGCTGCTCATGCCCGACCTGTCCCAAATGCAAGTCGCGATCGGCATTCACGAATCCATCATCGACCGCATCAAGCCAGGGCTGGTGGCCAGAGTCACGCTGCCGGACAGGACGCTTGACACCAAGGTATCCTCGGTGGCTTCGGTCGCACGTCCAGCCGGTTGGTGGACCGGGAATGTTGTGAGATACGACACGATCATTCAGCTTCCCTCCGCGGAAGGGCTGAAGCCCGGGATGAGCGCCGAGGTGGAAGTGATCGTAGCCCGGCACGAGGACGTGTTGTCGGTGCCTGCAGCCGCCGTGCTAGAGACTGACCTCGGTCACTTCTGTTGGGCCGAGACCGTCAAAGGAACAGAACGTCGTTCTTTGCAACTCGGTGACGGCAACGACGAGTTCATCGTTGTCGAAGCGGGGTTGGAGGAAGGAGATCAGGTCGTGCTCGATCCCCTCGACTCCATTGAGGAAGCACGGGAATTGGTGGGTGCCTCCCTGGTCCACACAATCGAGCGCGGCGACCTGCTTGTCACGTTAACAGAACAAGGGGCTCTGGAGAGCTCCGACAACACGCAAATCAAATGCAAAGTCCGAGGTAATAGCACCATCAACTGGGTGATCGAGAGCGGTACGCAGGTACAGCCCGGAGACGAATTGGTCGGGCTGGAAAACAAGCAAATCGAAGACTACCTCCACGAACGTACGAAGTACGCTCATTTGTCGAGGGGCGCAGCGATAGGATTCAGGACTCAGGCCACGAGCGCGGGGGTCGCTATATCGGAGTACCTGCAAGGTAGGTATCCCACAGAGTTGATGACGCTGGAGAAGGACCAGGCAATTGCCGAGTCGAGACAAACTACCGCGCGAAACATGCTCGACTATGCTAACAGCATGGCCAAGAGTGGGTACGTGAGTGAACTCGAAGTGGAGCAGAAGCAGTTCGCGCTCAACGAAGCCAAGTCGGCGGCAGAAATAAAAAGGACCGAAATCGATGTTCTGAAGCGATTCACCAAGGACGCGGAACTGACAACGCTGCAAGGCAATTGGGAAGCAGCGAAAGCAGCGGCCAACGGGCATGAGGAGGTCCTCGCCATGGATGAGGTGCGGATCGAGCTTGCGAGAAAGGAGATCGAACGCTGCGTCGTGAAGGCCGAAAGAAGTGGCTTGGTGATCTATCCAAGCTCCGAAGAGTGGAAGCATGTGCCAGACATCGCTGAAGGTGCAACGGTGCACAATGATCAAGTGCTGCTGCTCATGCCCGATCTGTCGAAGATGCAAGTCAAGGTCGGTATACACGAATCGATGGTTGACCACATCAAGCCGGGGATGACTGCCAGGGTGACGCTGCCAGACAGGACGCTCCGCGGCGAAGTCTCCTCTGTGGCTTCGGTCGCACAGCCGGCGGGATGGTGGACGGGCAACATCGTGAAATACGACGCGATCATTAAGCTTCCGTCGGTGGAAGGGCTCAAGCCCGGCATGAGCGCCGAGGTAGAAGTGCTCATGGCTCGGCACGAGAACGTGCTGATGATCCCGTTAGCAGCGGTAGTGGAAACCGAGGAGGGAAACTTCTGCTGGGTTGGGGCGCCCGCGGAAGCACAACGGCGTTCTTTGCAGCTTGGCGACAGCAACGACGAGTTCATTGTCGTCGAGGCGGGTTTGCGGGAAGGGGATCAGGTCGTGCTCAATCCGACCGCCTTCGTTGAGGAAGCACTAGATTCGACGGAGACCGGCACCGAGTCACAACCGTAAGAACAACAACTTTAGCGAACTTGTCTTAGATCGCCAACTCGTTATCAAAACGCCATCAAACGTCAAAATCGGATCGCAGCTCACCCCTCAAAAGTCGTTCCGGTCGTGGGACCCATGGCCTTCGCTTGACCGCTGCGGTCGCGATACTTCTCAAGCTGCTCTTCGTCGAGTTCCACTCCGAGGCCCGGACCATCGGGAACGCGAGCAGTTTCGGGGCCGAGCGCGAGAGGAGTCTTTAACATGTCAGCTTCGTGGTATAGCGGCCCGATGAAGTCGCCTGGGTACTGCTCGCTGGCGATCGACGACGCAGCCGCTCCGACATGCAGCATCGCAGCCGTTCCGATGCCGAGTTCGAGGTTACTGCCCATCGAACAGACGATGCCGGCCGCCTTCGCCACGTGAGCGATCTCCATCGTGGCTTGGAGCCCGCCATGTTTCCCTGGGTAGACGCTGAGGATGTCGATGGCTCGATCCGCCGTCAGATGCCAGGCGTCGTTCAGTGTGAAGATACTCTCGTCGGCCATGATCGGGATGTCGGTCAGCCGTCG
This sequence comes from Planctomycetaceae bacterium, assembly GCA_002726245.1. Classification (GTDB taxonomy): domain Bacteria; phylum Planctomycetota; class Planctomycetia; order Pirellulales; family Pirellulaceae; genus PBSM01. The sequence goes on from PBSM01000225.1 coordinate 4,428, forward strand.
CAACGCGGCAAGCTCCGCGCGATCAGCGGTCGGAATCGGTTGCTCGGCGAACAAGATGTCAAACTGGGCCAAGCGTTTCAGCATTTGTGTTGCTTGTGGCACGCTCCAGCCGCAGTTCGCGTCAATTCCGATCGGGATGTCCGGCCCCGCCAACTTACGCACGGCGCGAACTCGCTCTAAGTCTTGCTCCGGATCGAGTCCGACTTTGACTTTCAAACACTTCACGCCCCAATCTAGAAACTGCTTCGCCAGATCAACGGCTTTCGGCACGTCGAACGCACCGACGACCATCTTGATCGGCATCTCATCGCGCACCTTGCCGCCGAGTAGTTGATAGACAGGCACACCCGCCGCCTTACCCGCCAAATCCCACAAAGCCATCTCGACCGCCGCTTTCGTAAACGGATTCAGCCGAATAACTCCGTCCATCTTCTGACGCAGCCGACTGACTTGCGTTGGGTCTTCACCTTCCAACGCGAGTCCGATCAAACCCTCAATCCCTGCAACACAGCCGGGGCTTGTCTCGCCGCTCCAACGCGGCGCGAGCGTTGCTTCGCCGAGACCGATCAATCCTTCGTCGGTATGCACGCGAACAATCACATACGGCGAAACGACATGCTCGCCATGCGAAGTCTTTGTTGTCAGTCCCGGTTTGAGCGGAACGTTGATCGGGATCGGCTCAACGGCTGTGATTCTCATGCGGCGGGCCTTCTGTCGAAAACCGTTCGATTCGGGTTGATAACGACCCAACAAGCCGCCGCGATAAAGTAGAACGCGGCGTGGAGGTAGATGACTTGGTCCCAGTTGCCACCCGATTGTTTGATCGAGTCGAACCAGTTGCCGAGGAAGATCGGCAACACAAAACCCGCCAAGCATCCCGCCATATTCATCGTTCCCATGACGACGGCCGTGTGCTTGCCTCCCAAATCGATCGTCGTCGCCCAAGAAGCAGGGCTGGCAATTCCGGAAAACAAAGCACCCAACGCCATCACGGTCGAAAGCTGAGCGGCCGAGGATGTCCAAGCTGATGCCAGCGTGAGCACGGCGCAGATTGTCAGCGCGATCATACCGGTGCCGCTGCGACTGACTCGTTTGCTGCCGGTGATACGCAGCAGCCCATCGACGATCACACCGCCCGAGAGCGATCCGATCACGACCGCGAGCAGTGGAAGACTGGTAAGCAACCCCGCTTCGCCTTTGTCGATGCCATACACGTACTCCAGAAAGGCGAAGAACCAGGTGACAAAGAACGCGTAACCGGCGGCACGGAAAAACGCCGTCAGACAGAGGCTCCACATGCTGATACTTGAAAACATCAACAATGGATTGGGAGTTGTTTCGTCAGCGTCGCCCGCCGCGTCAACGCCCGACTTGCTCTTTGGAGGTGCGTATAGATTGGCTTCCGCGGCATGGATTTCGATAACGGGATCAGCAAAGCTTTCCGGCTGATGAGGCTTGGGATCCAGGTCTATCGACTGTTCTGACTGCCGAATCAACTCCAACTCGGCTGCGTTCACGCTGGCATGATCTTGAGGCAGCGTGCGAAAGAACCAATAGAAACCGATCGCCCAGACAATGCCGACGAGTGAGTAGGCGTAGAAGATTCCCCGCCAGCCATAACCGACGTCCAGCAACTCGCCCGACATCCAAACGGTAAACGCACCGCCGATCGACATGCAGGCGCCGATCGATGCGCTGCTGATCCCGTGGTTCTTCTGTGGAATCCAATCCTTCAGGATCTTTGCCGAGAGTGGCGTTAACCCGGCCTGAAACGCACCCAGACCGAACCGCGACGCGCACAAAGCCGTAAACGCCGACGCGGCTCCTGACCAAACATTGCATAACGACCAGACGATGCTAATGAAAGCGAACGCGAAGCGAGTTCCAAACCGATTGCCGAGCCAACCGCCTGGCACCTGAAAGAAGAAGTAGCCGAGCGAAAAGGCACCCAGGATCCATCCCATCTGTTTGTCATCGATACCAAGCTCGGGCTGGATTGTCGTGTTGGCGGCCGAGACGCAATATCGCGTCAGGTACGCGCTGGCCGAGGCGAAAGCCACCAGCCCCATCACGATCCAACGCGTGTTGCTCGCAGGCTGGAGAGGGCTGTTTGGTGCGGCGGGCTGATCGGTGTAGTCCATCGTGCTCTGGATACTCGATGCTCGATGCTGGATACTCGATGGCAGCCAGTATCCAGCATCCGGCATCAAGTATCTAGCATCCCAGCACGAGTCCGCGATGATCATCGACGTCCATAGCCATGCGTGGCAGTATCCCGACCATTTCAGCGACGACTTTCGCGACCAGGCCAAACGTGCCTGCGCGGGCGTCGAAGTTGATCTGACGGTTCGCTACGACGAATACGCCACGACAGGCGGTCAAGCGGATCGCACGATCGTCTTTGGAGGCAAAGCTCGTTTGAGTGGTTTGTGGGTCGATGACCGTTATGTGGCCGAGTACGTTGCGGCGCACGACGACAAGCTGATCGGATTTCTATCAGTCGATCCGACGCAGGACGATTGGGAGCGCGAGATGCGCGATGGCCATCAGGAGCTTGGGCTCGCCGGCATCAAGCTCTTACCGATGTACGCTGGCTTTCGCCCCGACGACGAACGGCTCGATCCACTGTGGTCCTACGCTCGCGAACACACGTTGCCCGTGTTGCTCCACACTGGAACAACATTTGTTGCCCAAGCACCGCTCGAATGCACCTTGCCGAGACACCTCGACCCCGTCGCGACACGCTTCCCCGAAGTGAAGATCATCATGGCTCATCTCGGCCATCCTTATGAACATGAATGCGTTGCCGTGATTCGCAAGCATCCCAATGTCTACGCCGACGTGAGCGCGCTTCACTATCGTCCCTTCCAACTCTACAACAGCCTCATGCTGGTTCAGGAATATGGCGTCTGGGACAAAGTCTTGTTCGGCACCGACTATCCGTTCACGACCGTTGATGCTTCGATCGACGGGCTGCGAAGTCTCAACGACCAAGTGCTCGGGTCGGCGCTCCCGCGACTGAACACACGCGCGATTGAAGCGATGATCCACCGGGATAGCCTTAAGATCCTTGGACTGGCCGAGTGAGCGAGTTTGAAGCCGAGGCGTGACGGAAGGGATCGAGAGTCTTTTTCGGTCGTAGAACTTCGCGAGGCAACTGGACTAACCGAAAAAGACTATCGAGGTAGGGACCGCCGTTGCCTGCGGCCCGCCGCACAGATCCGCACGTGAAGAATTACGTAATACGGCTCCTCCCTCAGGCAGAACGGTCAAGATGAAAATATCTCTACCAGCCGTCGCCGGCGCGACGACGCCTGGCAGATCTCTGTAGGACTCTTTCATTCCCAATTCCAAGCTGGATTATCCCGGCGCTTTCCCTGACACCTTATTCCTCGCCTCGGCTTTTATTCCCCTGATTCAGATCATTGGACTTGCCCCCTTCCTTGCCCGCGTGATGACTTGGGATGTCGAACAGGTAGAGATCGAATCGCCCTTTACGCTCCGAGACTGTCACCAGCTTGCTCCCGTCAGGACGCCAATTGGGAAAGTCGTCACGCTCCGGATGCTGTGTCAGATTTGTTGGGTTCGATCCGTCTGCGTCGATCAGATAGATCTCGTAATTGCCGTCGCGGCCACTCGTGAAAGCAATTCGTTTCCCATCGGGTGACCAGACCGGATGCATGTCGAGACCAGGGCTGTCGGTCAACTTCCGGACTTGAGAGCCGTCAGCATTCATCACAAAGATATCGAAGTTCTCCGCACGGCTTGACGAGAAGACGATCTGCTTACCGTCTGGCGAGTAGTCAGGATGCGTATTGATGCCCGAAGCTTCTGTCAGCAGCTTCAAATCGCTGCCTTGCATGTTCACGGATGCGATCTGCTGTCCACCGGGGGCGGATTGGCCGAAGATGACGTGTTTCATGTCGGGCGAGATCTTCGGACAGCGAATGCCGCTGCGGAACTCTTGTGGGTTGTACAAGAACTCCTTCTTCGCCTTGTGATCATAGATCACCAATTGTATCTGGGGGCCGTTGTTCGCCCGAGAATAGACGAGGTAGCGTCCGTCGGGTGATACGTCCGCGTCCCACTGATGGCGTTCTTCCAACGGTAGCATGCGTTCCAGGGAGTGCTCCGCAAGCTGCAACTTCATCAGCGTGATGCGATTCGGAATGTCGTGGACGCAATATACGACAGCGTCGTCGCCGGGAAAGAAAAACGGCGTCAATTTGAAACGCCCATCGTCGGTCAGGCGTTGCGGCTCACCTGCAACAGCCGTCGGACATACGCTCAGGCAAAGGGCGATCGTCAGCATCACGCGCCAGCGCCGATTTGTTTAGAACAACGCATCGATCAGGTGTGCCGTTTGAAGGATTCGCTTTTCAGCGCGATCGGCGGTCAAAACGCCAGCCAGTTCCAGCATCGTCGCGCCAACATCCGCCGGAGTGATCGGATCGGCCACTGGAGACTCGCCGTAGCGATCGCTTTGGCCCACGACTCGTCCTGGTTGCACGCCGCCACCGGCCCAGATGGAACTGTAGCACTGGTGCCAATGGTCTCGCGAGGCAATGTTGTTGATCCGTGGTGTGCGGCAAACTCGCCCATCGCCACAACCAATGTGGATTCCAACAGACCGTGTTCGTTCAAATCGCTAAGTAACGCCGAGAACGCTCGATCAAGAATCGGGCCGTGCCAATCGGCTAACAGCCCGAAGTTCTCCGTGTGCGTGTCCCAGCCGTAATCGGAGAACTGGAAGAGCACTTCTACAAAGCGGCTCCAATTAACTTGCACATACGGAACACCAGCTTCGACTAAACGGCGGCCGAGCAGACAGCTTTGCCCAAAGGCGTATAGCCGTAAGACTCGCGTGTCTTCTCCGGCTCGCACGACAGATCGAACGCCTTCTGTGCCTCCGAGGACGTCAGCAACGAGTAGACTTGGTCGTGCAGCTTCGACCATTACTCGAAACAGTCGTGATCGACTTGTCGCTTGACTCGGTTCAACTCGTCGAGCAGTGTCCGCCGATCGCCGAGCTGAAGCAGTGACAGTCCGTCCAGCAGCTTCAAGGCGGGAACTTCGACGCTGCCGGTCTCATCGCAACTGACCATGAACGGATCGTAAGCCGTCCCCCACTTGCCGCCGCATATCCCTTCATCGGCCCACGTCCGTCGCCGGCCGCTGTCGAGCCATGATCGAGCCGAAGTTAGGTGAGTGTGTGTCGGCATCGGCCGTGTCGCCGGTCAGGCCAAGGGAACCTGCAATCAAGTGATCACCACTGTGATTCACATTGCTGCGGACAAGCGAGAAGAGATCACTCTGGGCGGCGATTTTCGGAAACAGCTCTGTGAAGCGCACGCCCGGCAGCTTGGTTGCAATTGTCGAGAACGGACCGCGATACTCCGCCGGCGCGTTCGGCTTGGGGTCAAACATATCGAGGTGACTCGGGCCCCCCCCACAGCCAGACGACAAGAATCGACTGCGCCTTCGCGGTCGATTGCACTTGCAGTGACGAGGCGAGTCCTAGCGCCACCGGCAAGCTGGCGCCAGGCACGTCGCGTCAGTCCCTGGCAAGATCGACTGCGAAAGCCGCCAACTTCGAGCATCACGCACTCCTTATGGTTGCTTCAGTCTACGACAAATTGCCTGCCACTGACTGATAGGATTTATAATTCGCCGCCTCCCCTTGACGCAACTTTCCGACCGCCCTTCTTGGGACTGTTTCCGCCCTCTTTTCACTCAGTCGTCACGTAGCTTACCGACGGGATCACGGTTTACCTATGGGGTTGCGGCTTTTGACCGTGATCTTGCTGCCTTTCCGACGCCGGGCGTGAGCGAACCGTGGCACGGCCGGCCCGCTGATGCCAATCCCGATGTGCGCTTGGCGAAAGGCCGGCCGAAGGCCTGGATTTTCGGCGACTGACACGTGGCAAATCGAAGAAGATAAAGAAGAAGACGCTACTCACCGTCTTTAATGGGGGGCTCTTTGTAATCCGTCAGCCACGCGTGGTTGAATCGGACCAGCGTGAGCCTCTTGTATGCGTGGGATTCGTACAGCAACAGAATCCCAGAATCCGGCGCGACGGCGAGATCGGAGTAAGCCGCAGGGCCCTCGTCAACGACTTTCGACAACGGCCAGGTTCGGCATTCGTCGTAGCTAATACGAACCGTCATTCGCCGCCGCGCCTTTGGATCGGCTGGCGTGGCAAGGAGCACGCGATTTCGAACTTGCTCTTTGGCATGAGTCCAGCGGATCACGCTGCCCTGCACGGAAGGTTCCGGCAAGCGCGCGTCGAACTTGACCGGCGACCACGTCTGGCCCTCGTCTTTGCTAATGGCGGATGCACGCTGACGTTTGCCTTGGCGACTCCGCATGTTCATGTAGATCGACCCGTCTGCGAGTTCGACCGCCTCGCATTCGTCAGAAGCGTTCGCATCCATCGCGTCGCCGAACTTCCAACTCTTGCCAGCGTCGTCGCTAAAGAAGGCGTACGAGAGTTGAATCTCGCCCAACTTCGGAGTCGCATCAGCCCAGCAAGGGATCAGCAGTCGTCCGCTGGCGAGTTGAATTCCATGTCCTGGGCCGGTCCCAACCCAATGCCACTTTGGATTCATGACGTCGCTCGTGATGTCGTTGGGCTGGTTCCATGTGAGGCCGTCATCGGTACTCTTCATCATGAGAACGCGTTTGTTGTCTCGGCACAGCGGCAGCCAGATAGTGCCACTCTTGCGATCAACGACTGGACAGGGGTTGCCGATCGTGTGTTCGGCGTCGCCGTGGACGAGCTGAGGCTTTGACCACGTCTGGCCACTGTCGGCACTTCGCCGCAACATCAGATCAACATCTCCCAGATCCGACGCGTCGTTCTTGCGAGCTTCGCAAAACGCCAAGACCGTCCCGCGTTTCGTGACGATCAACGAGGGGATGCGATAGGTGTGATAACCACCGGCGCCGGAAGTAAACAGAGCTTGCTGTTCAAAAACCGGTACGGGGAATTCTTCTGCATCGGCGGCTCTTCCGCAGAGCAGGAGCAGACTGCAGCCGGTTGCGAGGATTAACGCGCGTCGCATGTCTGAGTTCTCCTTGTTTTCGGATCTTTGGCGAGCGAGAATCCCTGAGTCGGCAGTCACCGCTGAGCTTCCTGCGTCGTTATTAACTAATCAACCTCCGTGAACAAGAGGTCGGTGTGTTCAGGTCGTGGTAGTCGCCTCACGCCCGGTTGTAACAGACTGGAGTTTACTTGGTCGTCTCCGGTGTGGTCGAGGCCAAGCACGTGGGGGCCGCCGGTAACGTCGCTCCCTACCGCGATAATCTTTTTCGGCCAACTTCGTGCGTCACTTCGAAGGTGTTTGGCCGAAAAAGACTCCCGCCCCCCCTCGCCCGCTCGATGCGGCGGACCCTACATCACTCGAAACACAGCTCCGCGTTCTTGCTCGATGCGTTGGGCGATTGTGCCAACATCAAGCTGGTTCTCGGGCCAATCTTCCGCTGGAACATGCGACAGGCGCAGAAGTAGGCGAGCGAGGAAGGCGGCATACTCCTTCAACTCACGGAGACGCAACTTTTCCGGAGTGTCGGAGCTGCTATGTCCAAACGCAGCGTCCTCGTGGCGCCCGGCGAAGCGCCAGCGCCAGAGGAACGACGCAGGAATCCCTCGCCTCGCGAACGGAAACATATCGCCAGACGCATCCACCTGCGAGAGAACATGGCATTGCAAGCCTTCGTTCATTGAGTCGAGCTGTTGCTGAGCCAACTCCCGTAGTTCGGGGAATTGCAGCACGACGCCTTTCATGTTTCCAACGGAGAGTTCGTCGAGGTTCATCATCAGACGCGGCATCGGATCAGGTCCGAAATGGCGATCAACGAAGGCGAAGGAGCCTTGCAGTCCCTGCTCCTCGGCACCGAACGAAACGAACCGGATGGCCCGCCCAGGTCGAACGTCCATCGCTTCCGATAGTCCGGCTAACAGTCTTGCCGTCTCCAACAGAACCGCGACTCCAGTCCCATTGTCATTCGCGCCGAACGAATCCGGCGTCGTGTCGTGGTGAGCGCTCAGCAGCAAACACTCGTCTTCGATCATCGCCCCCGGTAGATCAGCCAATACGTTCCAGGACGTTGCGGTTCGGAACTCCGCATCGACACGAATCGCGACGCGCCCGGCATTTCCTACGCGAGTCCGCAGCTTTGACGCATCTTCTCGCGACGTCTGCAGTAATGGCAGCGGCACTGCAAGGGGATCGCCGTCGCGCCAGTCTCCGGATGATACATGCGTCAGGCGGCGGCCTTGATGTGGACTCGCGGTGATTGCTGCGACGACTTCGCGCTCGGCAAGATCGCGCAGCCGCAGCGTCAGATGAATCGGATCGCTAAAGGGTTCGAACTCCGATCGGATCAAGGCCACGGACTGCGCGAGTCGATCGCTCAGTGAATCGAGTTCGCGCGGCATGCCATGCCCGACATCGACGAGCGGTGCTTCGATGTCGATGGACGGACAGAACAGAGAAGGCCGAACATCCGCCTGCCACGAATGGTCCCCCGCCACTCGTATGGAAGCCGACCGGCACTCGCTAGTCTGGAGCCTAAAGTCCTCGACGGCGGGGTCTTCCAGAGAGACGGTGTCAAACTGTTCGGCGATGTACTCCGCCGCTTTGTGCTCGTTCTCTGTGCCCGCCCAGCGCACACCAATCTGATCACACAACACCGTCACATGGTCGGCGAGTCGCGACGCGATCCAAGCTTCGCCCATTAGCCAGCGGTCAATCGAAGGCCATGAAGGTTGCATCGCGTTTTCCTTACGAGTGTAGGTTCCGACCGCCGCGCACGACTGGTGCGCGGCAGAATGATGGGGACAGAATCATCCAGCTCTTAATCATTCTGCGCCCGTTATTCTGCCAGTCCGAACCCTTCGGTCTGAGGCAGCACGGTGCTAATCTTCGCTGTCGAATTGCTGAAGAATAACAATCTTCCGACCACATCCGCTAGTGATCAAGATTGTTGAGGCTTGGACTGTAGATGGCCGTTCGTTCTGCGACCGATCGCATTTTCGCGGAGCGAAAAGCGACGAACATACGACTACCCGAGGCTCTGGGAAATTGAGACTGGCGTGAACGGCATCTATAATCGCCGGACACCGATCCAGCACCATCGAGAAGCCAACATGTCTTACACGCGCAAGTTGCTCGTCCTATCCATGACTCTCCTCGCCACTGGTCTGACAACACGGCTCGTGGCACAAGACGACAAAGAGGTGCTGGCCAAGTATCGAGCCGTCGCGATGGAAGCGGGAAACGCGGAGCGAGGCAGGATGGTCTTTGAATCGAAGAAAGCGGCGTGTAAGAAGTGTCATGTGATCTCCGGTAAGGAACGGCTGGCCGGTCCCGATCTGGCTGTGATTGGCGACAAATTAACGCGCGAACAACTCATCCAGTCGGTGCTCGAACCGAGCGCGACGATTCATCCCGACTATGCCACGCTGAACGTGATCACAAACGATGGCAAAGCTCACACCGGCGTACTGCGGCAGCGGACAGATAATGAGATCGAGCTGTTCGATGCCGAAGGTAAGCTCCAGAAGATTCCGCTAGGCGATGTCGATGAGCAGCACCGCGGCAACGTATCGTTGATGCCGACGGGGCTGTTCAAGACCGTGAAGGCCGGGGAGTTCGCGGACTTGATCGCCTACTTGACGACACTCAGGCAGAAAGAAGGCGATGCGTATCCCGGCATGCCAGCGGAGATTCCTCAGATCGCGAAACCTGTCCGTCTGCAGCCCTTCCACTCGGCGGAGATGCGGTTCGATCATCCTGTCTGGTTCATCGCGAAGCCTGGAACGAAGAACGAGTTCCTTGTCGTCGATCAGCAGACCCGTAAGATCTGGCGACTGATAAGGCGTTAGAAAGGCGATCGCAAAGAACTCTTTGCTGACCTCAGTCACGAAGCAATCACGGGACAGTTCGAAGGCGTGATGTGCTTGGCCTTCCATCCGAAGTTCTTAGAGAACCGCAAGTACTATTTGAACTATCACGTGCGGGAGGAAGGTGTCTTCTCGCCGGTGATTGTCGAGCGGCGAGCGACCGAGGACTTGAGTCGCGACGTTGGCGGAGCTTCGAAGCGACTGCTGAAGATCAAGCAGACGACTGACCTGCATTGGGGTGGCATGCTGGCTTTCGGACCGGACGGATACCTGTACATCGGCGCGGGCGACGGTGGTCCGCAAGAAGATCCCGATGGTCACGGCCAGGACATGAGGATCTTCCTCGGAAAGATTCTGCGGATCGACGTTGACCACGCGAGCGGCGACAAACCGTATGCCATTCCTGACACGAACCCCTTCAAAGACGCCGGCCCCAACGTGCGGCCGGAGATCTGGGCGTACGGCTTTCGGATGCCGTGGCGATTCAGTTGGGATCGAAAGACGAAGGACCTATGGGTAGGCGAAATCGGACAGAACTTATTCGAAGAGGTTTCGATGCCGCGCATTGGTGAGAATCACGGCTGGAACGTCTACGAAGGCTTCACGCCATTCTCGAATCAATATCGTCGCGAAGGCGAGAAGTTTGCGCCTCCTCTCTTTTCGTATCGACGCAAGCATGGCGTGTCTGTCACTGGCGGACATGTTTATCGTGGCAAACGTAGCCCTTCGTATGTCGGTGCGTACATCTTCAGCGACTTTGAATCGAAGCGGATCTTCGCGCTGACGCAAGCTAACCGCGAGCTGGTCAAGGTTCGACAGATCGGCACCTGCCCTGAGAAGCCTGCTTCATTCGGCATCGACCACCAGGGCGAATTGTTCATCGTCGGCTACGAAGGCACGATCTACCGCGTTGTGTTGGATCACTCGGTGTTTGAATAGCTGAGGACGACGCTTGGTGGCGCAACGCTGGGATGAGTTGCTCAGAAGACGCTGGTTGATACGCCCGCACGGCCCGCGACGTGCGGTGCAGCGGCAGATAACTCGCCAGTCAGTGCGATCGCCAGACGCCCACAATGCGAGCCTGATATCCTCGGTTCCAGGACCAATGAGCTTACGCGGTCGAGGGCGAAATCCTCCGTCAGATACGTTAGGCTGCGTAAGTGATCCAGACTTGCCGACTAGTTGTCATCCGAGTAGATCGCAGCGCGATGCAGTGCTCGACACTCATGCACCGGACAAGTTATACAAGTGGATGGGCTAGCACCCGGATTCTCTCCCTCCACGATGATGGAAACGTGATGAACAACCTATGCCTGACAGTCTTGCTTTTTGGAGTCTCGCTCAACGCGACTTCCCGTGCGGCCGAACGCGAGGGCAGTTTGCGGGCTGGTGCAGCCAAGGTCGATATCACTCCGAAACTCGCCGTGTCGCTCGATGGACCGATCAGCAAGAACGGGCCAGTGACGGGCGTGAACGATCGGCTGCATGTGAGGGCATTGGTCTTTGATGACGGTCAGACGCGGCTGGCGATCGTGGTCTGTGATGCTTGCATGATCGGACGCGATGTTCTGGATGCCGCGAAGGAGCAGGTGACGGCAAAGACCGGTTTGCCGGTGAATCGCATGTCGATCTCCGGCACGCATACCCATGCGGCTCCGCGTGTAACGCATATCGGATCGGGTCCGCTGGATGATGAGTACCACAAGCAGCTTGCTCGACAGATCGCGGAAGCAGTCATCGCGGCCGAGAAGAATCTGTCGCCCGCCAAGGTCGGCTTTGCGTCATTCAGCCGCCCGGACCTGATTCGCTGCCGAAGGTTCGTTTGCGAGGCAGGTAGTGTTGGTGTGAATCCATTTGGCGAAGCGGGCGAGCGGATCAAGTCGGTGTCGGGCAAGAGCACCGCCGTGATCGGACCAGCCGGTCCAGTCGATCCGCAAATCTCGGTCCTGTCCGTCCGCCACGCCGACGGGAAGCCGCTCGCCGCGCTCGCGAATTTCAGCGTTCATTACTGTGGAGGTTACAAGCGAGGCATCGTCAGCGCCGACTACTTCGGCCATTTCGCGCAAGCTCTCGAAGCCGAGTCTGATTCAGGCGACAACCATCCACCTTTCGTGGGCATCATGTCTAACGGAACCAGCGGCAACACAGGCGCGATCGAACGTGGCGGCGAGAAGTACGATCCGTACGAATGGCTCACGCTCGCCGGTCGCATGCTGGCCAAAGAGACATTGCAGGTCGTCGGCCGGATCGAGCATCGCTCTGACATGACGCTGACGATGCAAGAGAGCGAACTCGAACTTGGCGTCCGTCGTCCCGATGAAGCTCGCCTCGCCTGGGCCAAGCAGGTCCTCGCCAATCCCAACGGCCCACATGCTCATCGGTGGTCGAAGATCTACGCTCAGGAAGCATTGCACTTGAGCAAGTATGCTGCAACAGAGCGAATCAAACTCCAGGCGATTCGCATCGGCGATATCGGCATCGCAGCGGCACCATGCGAAGTCTTCGCCGAGACCGGGCTTGCGATCAAGAAGCAGAGTCCGCTGGAACGTACGTTCACGATCGAACTAGCAAACGGCTATGGTGGCTATCTACCTCCCGCCGCACAACACGAACTCGGTGGGTACGAGACCTGGCCGGCTCGCTCCAGCTTTTTGGAGATCGATGCCGAGGAGAAGATCCGCACGGAACTGGTAAGCTTGCTGACACAAGTCGAAGCGGACCATTCGTTTCGCGAAGTTAAAGCGTTTCCCGCTCCGGAGGCTCATCAAGGTGTCGCTGTTGATGCGACTCACTTCTACCCGATCACGAACCGAGCCGTCGCCAAGTACGAGAAGCGAACTGGCAAGCTCGTCAAACGATGGGACTCGACCGAAGAAGTCGTGCTAAAGCATCTCAACAGCGGTGTTGTTGTCGATGGCAAGTTGTACGCCGCCCACTCCACTTGGCCGTCCGCGCCGCCGAAGAACTCGATCGAGATCTGGGACACGAAGACGTTGACTCACGTCGGCCGAAAGACTTTCGACGAAGATGAACTCGCCCTCACGTGGGCGGATCGTGATGACCGTGCGTGGTGGGTCGTGTTCTGCGCGTACGGTGATGCCAAGTCCGTCAAAAAGACAAAGCTCATTAAGTACGACGATGATTGGAAGCCGCTTGCGACTTGGCACTTCCCACGAGAAGTCATCGATCGCTTCGTGCCCTACAGCAACTCAGGTGGCTCGATCGGACCTGACAGTTTGATCTATGCAACAGGCCATGATCGAAGCGAAGTCTACGTCTTGAAGATCCCCGACAAAGGCCACACGCTGCATCTCGTGCGCACTCTTCCGCTTGCCGTCTACGGCCAAGCGATCGCCTGGGATCGAAGCCAGACGGGCACACTGTTTGGCATCCGCCGCAAGGACAAGGTCGTCGTCGTATCGCGGCTTGTCGATCGCAAAGATTGAAGAGGTTTACCACGGACGACACGGATAGCACTGATACCTGATCCGTGAAATCTGTGTCATTGTGCTCGATCTCTTCCAGGTTCACTCAGTTGCCCGTAACGCCCGCACGACATTGGCAATCGCCAGTCCCAACCCGACGATAATAAACGCGAAATGCATGCGACTGCCGCTCTGCGAATACAAATACCACGCATATCCACCGAGGGCCAGCCAACCGGCGGCGGGAATCAGGAGCCTCGTTCTTCGATCCATAGCTTGACCTCGGTTGGTAAGAAGCGCGGCGACGCCGACCTTTGACCATGATAGACGATCAAGTAGGTCACGACCGCCGGGCGTGACTTTCACGGACGGAATTGGATCGTTGTTCGAGGTCACGCTCGGCGAGCATGACCTACTAAACAACACCCGCCACAGCAGAAATCACTGCGCAATCGGGATCGCGTCATCGACCTGCCAGTTGTGGGCGCGGAGCAACAGATGAACGAAGTAATTGTTTTCGCTGCCTGGCGCGACATCGATCAGCCCCTCAGATAGGTCTCACCAATATCTGGCATCAGAGAGGCAAAACAAGTCTTTCGCCAGCCTTCGTTCCAGTGGGCTTTGACTCGTAGCGGCTAGAAATCTGAGGTTTTCCCGCACGGTGGGGGTTTTTCTTTTCCGCTCGGTTTCGACTATCATCAAGGCTTGCAAATTGCCCGGTTCGCGCAACCGGTATAGGTATAACCGACTGCCCATCTTTGCCGAGTGTTGCGAGCAGCCATGCGACGCACCCCATCTGCCAACCAAGGATTCATGGAGATCTTGCCGATGTCCGTTACTGCTTTTCGTTCGTTCGTGATTGCTCTCACCTTTCTCGCGTTGGCGATGCCTAACGCGCGAGCCGAGGACCAGGAAGCCGCCGCCGAGGCGCCGGACAAAATCAGCTTCTATGAGCAGATCCGTCCAATCTTCCAAGCACAGTGCCACGGCTGTCACCAACCAGCTCGTGATAGCGGCGAGTACGTCATGACCGAGTTTTCGAAACTCGTTGCGGGTGGTGAGAGCGAATCGGCGGCTGTCGTTGCCGGCAAGCCGGACGAAAGCCATCTGATCGAACTCATCACACCAACCGACGGCAAAGCCGAAATGCCAAAAGACAAGAAACCACTCAGTCAGGTTGAGATCGACCTGATCAAGCAGTGGGTCACCGAAGGCGCTGTCGATGATACACCCGAAGGTGCCAAGCGTCACTTCGATGCCGACAACCCGCCGATCTATACGCGTCCTCCTGTAGTCACGTCGATCGGCTTCTCGCCCGACGGTCAACTGCTGGCCGTTGCCGGCTTCCACGAGGTGCTGCTGTCAAAGGCCGACGGGTCGGAGTTGGTTGCGCGGCTGATCGGTGTGTCGGAACGAATCGAATCGGTTAAGTTCTCGCCCGATGGCAAGCGACTGCTCGTAACGGGCGGTCTTCCAGGACGCATGGGTGAAGTACAAGTTTGGGATGTTGCCGAACGAAAACTCACGCTGTCCGTGCCGATTACCTACGACACGGTTTACGGTGGCGATTGGTCTCCCGATGGCAAGCTGATCTCGCTCGGTTGTTCCGACAAGACGGTTCGCGCGATCAGTTCGGAAACTGGCGAGCAGGTGATGTACCAAGGCGCTCACAGCGATTGGATTCGCGACACAGCCTTCTCGCACGACGGCTCGCACGTCGTTTCCGTCGCTCGCGACATGACGGTGAAGCTGACCGAAGTCGAAACCAACCGCTTCATCGACAACATCACCTCGATCACGCCCAAGGCACTGAAAGGCGGAGTGAACACCGTTGTCCGGCATCCCGAGCGCGACGAGATCGTGGTTGGAGGTGCGGATGGTGTGCCGAAGGTGTACCGCATGTTCCGCATCACTGCTCGCAAGATCGGTGACGATTCGAACTTGATCCGCAACCTGAATCCGATGAAAGGCCGCGTCTTTGGCATCGCTGTCAGCAAGGATGGCAAGCGGATCGCCGCAGTCAGCTCACTCAACGGCCAAGGCGAACTCGCCGTCTACTCCTACGAGTTCGATACCAACTTGCCGGATGATCTGAAGAAGATCGCTGAAACTCGCGTTCAACAACGCAAGCCGGCGGACCAGAAGAAGCTGGACGATTACCGTACAAAGGATATCAAGCGCATCGCGCAGGTGAATGTCGATGACGCGTCGTTGTACGCAGTCGCTTTCAGTCCCGACGGCAAGACCGTTGCTGCGACGGGCGGCGATGGCAAGATCCGGCTCATCGAAACCGAGACCGGTAAGGCGATCAAGGACTTCTCGCCCGCTCCAATCACGCCAGCCGAACAGGTTGCTCAAGCTTTCGAGCCTGCGTCGCCAATCTCGATCGACGATACGGCGACCTATGACGACTCGCTTCCCGAAGGAGCGACGATCGTCGAACTTATGGTCGAACCGGCCGCGATTGAGCTGAGCAGTCAATTCGCCTACTCCCAGTTGATTGTCACCGCCAAACTCAACAACGGCGACATTATCGATGCGACGCGAATAGCGAAGGCGAGCCTATCGGCTCCAATCGCCGAAGTCTCTCCCAGCGGCTTCGTCAGCGGCAAACAAGACGGCACCGCGACGCTGGTGCTCGATGTCGCGGGAAGAATTGCTGAGGTTCCGGTCAGCGTGGGCGGAATCGGAGCGGAATACAAAGCCAACTTCGCGATAGATGTCGCTCCCGTCCTGTCGCGGCTTGGTTGTAATGCCGGCACATGTCATGGCTCGGCCAAAGGCAAGAACGGCTTCAAGCTGTCGCTTCGCGGTTACGACCCGATTCTTGACGTGCGAGCCTTCACGGACGATCTGGCTTCGCGACGCACGAATATCGCTTCGCCTGATGACAGCCTCATGTTGTTGAAGTCAACGAGCGCGGTGCCTCACGTCGGCGGGCAAGTCGTCCGGCCAGGCGAACCGTACTATCAACTCATTCGCAACTGGCTGGCTGGCGGTGCGAAACTTGATACGAACGTACCGCGCGTGACTTCCATCGAAGTCTTCCCGAAGAACCCGACCATTCAAGCAATCGGTAGCACGCAACAGTTTCGTGTGGTCGCGACTTTTGCCGACGGAGGTAAACGCGACGTGACTCGCGAAGCTTTCCTTGTCAGCGGCAACACTGACGCCTCCAAGGTCGGTCGCACCGGCTTGATGACCGCGATCCGTCGTGGCGAATCACCCGTGCTCGCCCGCTATGAAGGCTCGTACGCCGCGACGACTCTCACGATCATGGGCAACCGCGAAGGTTTTGTCTTCAAGCAACCCGATACGTGGGGCAAGATCGATGAACACGCCGTCGCCAAATGGCAGCGGATGAAGATTCAACCGTCCGGGCTCAGCAACGACGCTGACTTCATTCGCCGCGTATACATCGACTTGACCGGCCTGCCACCGACCGCGGACGACGTGCGGGCGTTCCTGGCAGACGATCGCGAGACTCGCGTCAAGCGAGATGAGTTGGTCGATAAGCTGGTTGGCAATGAGGACTATGTCGAGTATTGGACCAACAAGTGGGCGGATCTGTTACAGGTCAACCGCAAGTACCTCGGTCCCGAAGGAGCCAAGGCGTTCCGCGATTGGATTCGCAACGAAGTCGCTCAGAACACTCCGTACGACCAACTCGTCCGCAAGATCATCTCGGCTTCCGGATCGAACAAGGACAATCCACAAGCGTCGTATTACAAGATTCTTCGCGAGCCCGAACACATCATGGAGAACACGACGCATTTGTTCCTCGCCGTCCGGTTCAACTGCAACAAGTGCCACGATCATCCCTTCGAGCGGTGGACGCAGGATCAATACTACGAGACAGCCGCGTACTTCGCCAAGGTTTCGTTGAAGGCTGATCCGGCCAGCGGCAAGAAGAAAATTGCCGGTACAGCCGTCGAAGGTGCCAAGCCCTTCTACGAGATCGTCGAGGATAAGGAAGACGGCGAAGTCACTCACCTACGCACCGGTCAAGTAACCGCGCCGGAGTTCCCGTATGAATGCTCGTTCGAAGCGAAGGACGAAGCCTCGCGGCGAGACCAGTTGGCGGCTTGGATTACGTCAGCCGACAACCAGTACTTCGCGAAGAGCTATGTGAATCGGTTGTGGGGCTATTTGTTCGGCATCGGTATCGTCGAGCCAATCGACGACATCCGAGCCAGCAACCCACCGACGAATCCTGAACTGCTCGACTACCTGACGCAGGAGTTCATCAAGAGCAACTTCAACGTACAGCACGTGGTTGGCTTGATCTGCAAGTCACGTACGTATCAGCTTTCGCTCGCGACCAACAAGTGGAATGAAGACGACAACCTCAACTACTCGCACGCCATCGCACGTCGCTTACCAGCGGAAGTGCTGTTCGACGCGATCCATCGTGTAACCGGAGCCAAGACAAAGATTCCAGGCGTTCCGGAAGGAACTCGAGCCGCCGCGATTCCGGATTCCGGGATCAAGCTGACGGACGGTTTCCTTGCGAATCTCGGACGGCCAGTGCGCGAGAGTGCTTGTGAATGTGAGCGCGTCAGCGACATCCAGCTTGGTCCCGTGATGGCACTGATCAGCGGGCCGACCGTTGGCAACGCACTCGCCGACCCAAACAATGCGATCACGAAGCTCGTGGCCGAAGAGTCGAACGATGCCCGCATGGTCAACGAGCTTTTCCTTCGCGTCATGAATCGCCCGGCGAAGGCCGACGAGATCGCGGCCTACTTCGATTCGATGGCGTTGATCGACGGCGACCATCAATCGCTCACGAAAGCGCTCGGCGAGCGAGACACTTGGTGGAAGGGAGAGAAGCCGAAACTCGAGAAGCAGCGCGAAGGAGCAATCGCGAAAGCAACGGCGGATCTCGACGCTTACAACAAGGAGATCGCTCCACGCATCGCCGAGGAAGAGAAGAAGCGACAGGCAGGCATCGCCGCGGCGCAAGCCGAGTTGAAGAAGTACACCGATGCCACGCCACAGCACATCACCGCCTTGGAGAAGAAGCTTGCGAGCAATGTCGAATGGCACTTGCTCGAACCTGGCAGCCTGTCGGCTTCCAATGGCATCAAGTTGCAGCGGCTCGATGATCGTTCAATCCGCGCGACGGGCGATGCGAATCAGTCGGCATACACGATCAACGTGAACACGACTTTGCGTGGCATCACCGGGATTCGCGTTGAGGCAATTCCCGGCAAGAAGGAGAAAGGTGTCGGGCCGGGAATACCGGATAGCGGCAATTTCGTTGTCACGGAATTCGAAGTCCAAGCGGCACCTAAATCGAAACCGAAGGAAATGAAGAAGATCGCTTTGCAAAACGCAAAGTCCGACTTCATCCAACCAGCCTTCAACGTCGCATTGGCGATTGACGGCAATCCGGCGAACCAAAACGCTTGGGCGATCGCCGCTGGCGGAGTCACTCGCTGGGCGACGTTCGAGGCAAAAGAGCCGCTTGGGTTCGAGGAAGGCACCGTGTTGAAGTTCGTCATCTACCAGAACCATATTGCTCCGAAGCATCTGCTCGGACAGTTCCGCATCTCGGTGACAACCGACAAGGCGATCGGCCTTAGTCTTCCGGAGCAACTCAAGTCGATCGTTTCGCTTCCGGCCAACCAACGCGATGACGCCCAGAAGCAAGTGCTGACGACGTACTTCAACAGGACCGATGCTGGGCTTCAAGCCAAGAACACTGCGATTGCCGAAGCCAGCAAGCCGCTGCCGGAAGATCCGGGAGTGACGAAGCGAAAGGCGACACTGCAGGTTGTCAGCCAGGCCGTTGGCGAAGACCGCCTGCTGGTCCAACTGCGAAAAGATATGGAATTCAGCACGCAGCAAGTCGGCAACAAGCGGTTGACCGCCGCCCAGGACTTGACTTGGGCGCTGATTAACAACCCTGCGTTCTTGTTTAATAGATAGTAGCCATCACGCTCCGCGTGATGAGATGCGGCGTTACGATCGACTCGACTTGCAGTTGGAAGTCGTAGCACAACGACCACTCCGACACCGCTTACCTCACGCGGAGCGTGAGGGCTACTTTGAACGACGACGAAACACACGCACGTGGAGCACCCAAACCGTTTCCGATTCTTCATCCACCGTGAACGTCACCGATAGAGGCGGAACAAACGTAATCCGCCGCCCGGCGGGACGCGACTCGCCTTCGTCAGCAGCATTGTCGCGAAGACACAGCTCAACCTCATTAGTCATGAGTGATCACAGCTCGACATTCCGAATCAGCCGCCAGCCACGCGTCCGCCAACTCGTCTATTGCGGAACGCTTCCATCGGACTCGGAACATTCTAGCCCCTTAAGATGCGCGAGCACTTCAGACGTGGTCAATGAATCCGTTTCTTGTTCACGGCGGTCGAGTTCATCTTCGCTAACGCCGCCCGAAACAGGTTCCCAGTCGTTCAAGTCGGCTCGCGGAATGAAACGCCCCACCACACGACCCTGTTCGTCGCAGACTTCCACCGGCTGCATGAATTCAAGCAGGCGGTGCGTCGTATTCGTGTCAAGCGTTACGCGGGTCATGGATGACTCCTCAAGCGAACTAAACAGTATTATGACCCCTGATCTACGCTTCGGTCAACTTTTGCCTTGCGTGGAGCGAAAACCGACAACAGACTTGCGATCCACATGGCAAAACAGCTAGAGTAGTCGTACAAATCAACGAATTTCGATAGAAACCGTTCGCCACTGCCGATGATGAGGTGGCTTGGCGGAAGTTCATAACAGGAGATCCTCTCATGCTCAGAATCGAAGGCCCCGCTGGAAAAGATCTTTGTGACCAAGAACTCGGTGTCAGCCGTCGCGATGTCTTGCGAGTCGGTGGTTCGGGGATGCTGGGCTTGAGCCTGGGCTCGATGCTGGCGTTGAAAGACGCATCGGCGAACCAAGCCGTCGGCGGAGCGGGTTGGGGGAAAGCCAAGAGCGTCATCATGTGCTACCTGCAAGGCGGACCGAGTCATCTCGATCTGTGGGATCCGAAAGAGAACGTGCCCGATAACGTGAAGAGCGTCTTCAGCAACATTTCGACCAAGTTGCCGGGTGTGCATTACACCGAGAACTTGCCGAAGTTGGCTCAGATCAACGACAAGTTCACAATGATCCGTTCGATGAGCTACACGCCGAACGGCTTGTTCAACCACACCGCCGCCATCTATCAAATGATGACTGGCTACACGACGGACAAAGTCAGTCCGTCGGGTCAGCTTGAACCGCCAAGTCCGAAGGACTTCCCCAACTACGGTTCGAACATCATTCGTCTGCGTCCTCCGACCGAGCCGATGCTCCCGTTCGTGATGCTCCCGCGTCCGCTGCAGGAAAGCAACGTCGTCGGCAAGGGCGGCACAGCCGGCTTCCTCGGCAAGGCGTATGACCCATACTACTTGTTCCCGACCGGCGACGATTTGAACATGAACAAGATGGCCAACATCAAGATCGACGATCTGCAGTTGCGCCCCGAAGTATTCGCCACGCGATTGAATCGCCGAGCCAAGCTTCGTGAACTAATCAACAAGGGTATGCCGACGGTTGATAAGGCTGTGAAATCGTACAACCTGAAAGGGTACTATGACAAAGCACTTGAGTTGATCGTTTCGGGACGCGCTCGCGAAGCATTCGATTATCAATCCGAATCGCATGAAACTCGCGAGCTGTACGGTCGCAACACGTTTGGCGATAGCTGTCTGCTTGCTCGTCGTTTGGTCGAAGCTGGCACCCGTGTTGCCGAAGTGGTTTGGCCGAAAGTGGCGAACTCTGACAATCACTCGTGGGATCACCACGTTGGTCTTTCCAAGCGAATGAAAACTCAGTCGGCCCCGATGCTGGACGGTGGTCTTTCAGGACTGCTGATAGACCTCGACCAACGTGGCATGCTCGACGAGACGCTTGTCGTTTGTGTGGGCGAATTCGGCCGCAGCCCGCAGCGTGGCGTGAGCACTTCCGGCAACAGCAACACCGATGATGGCCGCGATCACTGGCCTTACTGCTACACGGCTGTGCTCGCCGGTGCCGGCATCAAGCGAGGCCAGGTCTACGGCAAATCCGACAAGACCGCTTCGGCTCCGATGGAAGATCCCGTTCATCCCCGCCAGCTTTTGGCAACGATTTACCACAGCTTCGGCATCGACCCCGAAACGGTCGTCTACAACCACCTGAACCAGCCTCGCGAATTGGTCAAAGCCCAAGCTGTTGGCGGCTTCTTCGCTTAAGTTCGCACCACATAATTCCGGATCCAGATCACAAACCCGGCTTCGCTCAGAAGTCGGGTTTGTTTGTTTTCGCGGGTTATCTTGAGAAGCGAGATGCCGACCGCAGCAAGGAGTATGTGTTCGATAATGATGTCCCAATCGGAAGGAAGCAGGCATGATCAAGCTCAATCGCTATGTTGCACGACAGATTCTTATCGCAGCAACTCTGATGGTCGCGACTACATCTTCCTCCTATGCGGAGGTCGGCGTTGGTGCGGAACCGATTGACGCCGCGGAAGTCATCTTCGACGGCACGCGAGAGATGCTGGATGAGAAGTGGACATACTGGAAAGGCCCGCGTTTCAGTTCATCGCTGCCGATCAAGTGGAAGATCGTAGACGATCCAGTTGACAAGGGGACGGTCGCCATGACCGACGACCCGACTGCTGCCGGAGGCAAGTACGGCACGGCTGATGTAGTGACGAAGAAGAAGTATCGAGACTTCAGACTGCATATCGAATTCCTCGTGGTCAAGACCGGAGGAAACAGCGGTGTGTACCTTCAGAACCGCTACGAAATCCAGGTTCTCGATGGTGACAAGACCAAACATGGGATGGGTGCCGTGATCAATGAGACTCCGGCGCCGTATCACGCTTATCAAGGAATCGGTAAGTGGAATGCCTATGACATCACGTTCCGCGCCGCGAGATTCAAGGATGGCACTCGGTCGAGCAAGGCGATGGTGTCGATGTTCTTCAACGGCATCAAGGTCCATAAGAACCAGACGATCAATCAGGTCTGGGGTGGACCGAACTCGGGAATAGACGGTGGCAATGACGGCGGCAAGGGAATTACCGACATGCCCGGCGGCCTGAAGCTGCAGTGCGAAGGCCACGAAGTGCTGTACCGCAACATCTGGATCAAAGAATTGAAGTTGACCGAAGCAGACACGAATTTCGACGAGTAGGTTACATGGGTGCCGCGCAGATTTCCCAGCAACGTATCGCTTTGTGACTTGTCTTTAGCCAACAGATCAAGTAATTCGCTGCCGAAGTCTTCGGCCGGTAGGACATTACGACATACACTTACTGGGGGGGGCAAGGCCTTGTCCGATCGCTCCAAGAATCTCAATGGATTACTATTGGAGGGAGATATCATACCTCCTCTCGCGTAGAGCCATGTTCGACTCAGTTACTCACACCACGTTGCCACGACTGTTAAGGATCACGGCGGCCGTCTTGCTGCTATCACCAATCGCTGGTGCCGCCGAGCCCAGCAAGACCGAGTTCTTCGAGACTCGTATCCGCCCGGTGTTAGTGCGCCTTTGTTACGAATGCCATTCGCATGCGACGAAGGAGCCGAAAGGTGAACTGCTGCTAGATAGTCGCGACGGGATTCGGAAAGGTGGCGAGACCGGGCCGTCGGTTGTGCCGAGCAAAGTGGCCGAGAGTTTGCTGATCGAAGCGATTCGGCATGACTCGTTGAAGATGCCTCCGAAGGAGAAGCTGCCGGATGTGGTGATCGCTGACTTTGTGAAGTGGATTGAGATGGGAGCGCCTGACCCGCGCGATACGCCTCCGGATCCGAACTCATCGGCGCAAGAATTGTGGGAAGCGCAGTATCAGGAGCGGCTCGGTTGGTGGAGTCTGCAGCCAGTTGTTGCGCCGGAGATCCCGAGCGTTCGAGATGCGGATTGGTCGGATGAGCCGATCGATCAATTCATTCTCGCGAAGTTGGAAGAGCATGAGTTGCAGCCGGCTGCGCACGCTAGCAAACGAGCGCTGATCCGTCGTCTCACATTCGCCCTGACCGGTTTGCCGCCGAAACCGCACGAGGTGAAAGCGTTCGTCGAAGATGAATCGCCATCGGCATACGAGACGCTCGTCGATCACTTGCTCAAGTCACCGCACTTCGGCGAACGCTGGGCGCGTCATTGGATGGATGCGGTTCGCTATACCGACACTTACGGCTATGAATGGGACATGCCGGCGAAGGGGGCGTGGCGCTATCGCGACTATCTGACCCGGGCGTTCAACAACGATGTCCCGTTCGATCAGCTCGTGCGAGAACAAATCGCTGGCGACCTGCTGGAGAAACCTCGCGTTAACACAACCGATCAAATCAACGAGTCGCTCATCGGCCCGATGTTCTACCAGATGGGCGAAAACCGGCACGGAGACAGCTCCGAGTTCAACGGCATTCATCAGGAGATGCTGGACAACAAGATCGATGCCTTTTCGAAGGCGTTTCAAGCCATGACGATCACGTGCGCACGTTGCCACAACCATAAGCTAGATGCGGTCGCACAGCGCGAGTACTACGCCCTCGCTGGCATATTCATGAGTTCACGTTGGGTGACGAACACTGTTGACTTACCGCCACGGAATGCGAAAATGATCGCTGAGCTGAAAGCGATCAAGGCGAAGCTGCGTCCTGTCCTAGCCGCCGCATGGGTCAGAGATGTTCAACGGCTTTCGGGCGATTTGGTGGCGGCGGGCCGAGGGGGTCGGGAGTCTTTTTCGCCGATGTTGGCCGCCGCTTTGGGAATCGCATCTGAAGGCGAAAAAGACTCCCGGCCCCTTCCTCTTGAACACCCGCTCCATGCTTGGACACAACTGGCTGCCGCAGCCAAATCCGACCAACCCATCGCTGATGCTTGGACGGAGCAACAACGGCAATACACAGCGGAGAAACAAAAGCGAGCGGCGGAGAACAAGACCCACTTCAAGTTCGAGATCGACTTCCGTGATGGCATTCCGGAAGGTTGGTCGGTCGATGGCGTTGGCTTGAACGAGATCGTTCAAAGCGGTGACTTCGTCGTCGCGTTGTCAGGAGACGAAGCCATCACTCGTATCTTGCCGGGCGGCTTGTTCACAAACGTGCTCTCACCCAGGCTTAATGGTGTTGTAAGGACGCCCTACCTGGACTCGTTCGTGAATGGCCATATCAGCTTCGAGTGTAGCGGCGGCGATTTCGCGGCGCGGCGGACTGTTTTCAGCAACGCCTTCCTGACGGAGAAGCAGGTTTATCTGAAGCAGGCCGACCCGAAATGGGAACTGATGTCAACGATCACAGGCAAGCAAGCGGGACGCGTCTACATCGAGTTCGCCACCAAGACCAGCAACCCGAACTTTCCGCCTCGCGTCGGACTCGGCGGCGCAACGACTGCCAAACAGGAAACAGATCCTCGCAGTTGGTTTGGCATCACGAGAGTCGCACTTCATCAAGCTCCTTTCACTCCGAAGGACGAACTGACACGTTTTCAATCGCTATTCGATGGCGATGTGCCGCAAACGGTCGATGAAGCGGCGAAGCGATACGCCGCCTGGTTTGAAGCCGCGGTGCAAGCTTGGGCCGAGGATCAAGCGACGGCTGAGCAGGTGACGTTGCTCAACTGGTTGCTCGCGAACGGTCTGCTTGCCAACGGTTCGAAAGATACAGACTCCAGCATCGCGAAGTTCGTAGCTCGCTATCGAGAAACGGAACAAAAGCTTGCCACCCCGTGTACCGTCAATGGAATGGCAGACATCGACCCGGGCTACAATTATCGATTGAACATCCGCGGCAATTACGACGACCTCGGCGATGCGATCCCGCGCGGGTACGTGCAAGCATTGGCCGGCGCGGCAGCCGGCTTTGCGTCGCCAACGAGCGGCCGTCGCGAGTTAGCAGAGATCGTCGCGGACCCACAGAATCCGCTCACCGCTCGTGTGTTCGTGAATCGTGTTTGGCATTGGCTTTACGGCACCGGTATCGTTTCCACGCCCAGCGAATTTGGCCACTTGGGCGATCCGCCGTCGCATTCGGAGTTGCTCGATCATTTGGCGGCGAAGTTCATGCACGAAGGTTGGTCGATCAAAAAGTTGATTCGGTCAATCGTGTTGTCGCAGACCTGGCGGCAAGCGGGATCGCCCAACGATGCCGCTCTACAAATCGATCCTCGCAATCGCCTGTTGCATCATTATCCGTTGCGTCGGCTGGAAGCGGAGGCGATTCGCGACGCGATACTTGCGGTGTCGGGACGCCTTGATCCGCAACTGTTCGGCCGGCCCATCAATCCTGCTCGTTCCAACGAAGACCCTCAGAAGCGCCTGTTCTCCGGGCCACTCGATGGTAATGGCCGGCGTTCGATCTACACCAAGATAACGATCATGGAGCCACCCAAGTTCCTATCGCTCTTCAATCAACCCGAGCCCAAAATTCCAACCGGCAAACGCGATGTCACAAACACGCCCTCGCAATCGTTGGCGTTGCTGAACGATCCGTTTGTCAAAGGTCAGGCGGAGCACTGGGCCAAACGCCTCGTCGCGAAGCCGCACGAATCAATTGAAGCGAGACTAAGCGACATGTTCCACGCGGCATATGGCCGGGAGCTAACAGCCGACGAGTCGGAGCGATGGCTGCGAGCGGTGAGCGATCTCGCGTCGCTCCATCAAGTGACAGATGGGGAAGTGCTCTCTCATGTGGCGTTGTGGCAAGACATTGCCCACGCGATCTTCAACACAAAAGAGTTTGTTTACGTTCACTAGCGTTCGTTGCAGTACCAGCTTTAGCCGGCAGCTTCCGCCTGAAGGCGGGACTCCAACGAGAATTAGGCCGGTCATCATGCCGTTAAACTTCTTGGTCCTTGTCGCTACGTTAGCGGTCGCCACTTCCGCAGTCGCGCAGCAGAAAGTCGATCCGCCATTCCCGCCACAACTTCCCGACGGCAAGCAGATCGTCACCGATCGCTCGGACGAGTTTCTTACAGCACGGGACACCTTGAAAGACGATGTCCTGATCGCCAAGACGCGCCTACGATCGACTTCTTGTACTACCCCGAACAGAACTATCCGGGCAAGCCGTGGTCGAATTGGGGCGACTCGCTCGCGATGAACGGCAAGTACTATTCCGCGATCGGCGATCATCTGGCCATCTCTGACAAAGGCAACGGTACGCATGGCACCGGGACCGGCTTCGTCCTCGAATACGATCCTGAAACGCGATCGCTGCGGCAACTCGCTGACTTGGCGAAGGTGTTGCAGATGCCGGCTGGTCACTACACGCCGGGCAAAGTACACAGCCGAATCGATATGGGCAGCGACGGCTGGCTGTATTACGCGACACATCGTGGTTCGCCGCGAGCGACGACCGACGAGTTTCACTATCAAGGCGATTGGATTTTCCGCACGCATCCCGTTTCGGGAAAAACTGAAGTGGTCGCGCACGGTCCGGTTCCGAAGCATGCCGTTCCAACGAGTGTGCTCGATCCGGATCGGATGATCTTCTACGGCGGGACGGCCGCCGCGATCGATCGAGAAGACGAAGGGGTCCGCTTCTTCGCCTACGACATCAAGAACAAGAAGCTGATGTACTCAGGTCCGGATGGCCCGGCGAGATACATGATCTTTGCACGCTCGACGGGACGTGTGTATTACGTTCCTGGTAAGGACGTTGGACCGCTGATGCGTTTCGATCCGGCGAGCGGCAAAGCGCCGACGGCGGTCGAAGACAGTGAAATTGGTGTGCGAGCTGCGACGGAAGAGACGCGACAGGGTTTTGTCTACACCGTGGCGCTTGGACAGCGTTCCGCGGACGCAGGCGTTTACTCCTTCAACACGAAGACGGAGGAGATACGCAAGATCGGCACGGCCGCTGTCGGTTCGCAAGCGTACGTCGCGTCGATGGATGTCGATCAGACGGGCCAGTACCTTTACTATGTCCCAGGGGCACATGGCGGCAGTTATCGTGATGGCACTCCCGTTGTGCAGCTCGATGTCACGACTGGTCGCAAGAAAGTGATCGCGTTTCTGGAGCCGTTCTATACCAACAAATATGGGCTTACGTTGAAGGGGACTTACGCAACCTCCATCGCTCCGGCAGGCGACAGACTTTACGTCACCTGGAACGTCAGTCGTGGCACGCGAACTTGGGATTGCTGCGGCCTGACGGTGATTCACATTCCGGAATCAGAGCGATGAAGCTTTGTCGATTACGCTCGTCTTCTGCCTCCACTGACCCTGCGTCGGTGGAGCGACGATTGAGTGGCTACTGCGAAGCGAGCCAAGAAGTGCTCCCCACCGACCCGATGTCGGTGGAAGCAATGACCAGTCACGAGGTCCATCGACGCAGGGTCGGTGGTGATCTTGAGATGCCATGAAAACCAACCGTGTCACCCTGGTCTTGATGTTCGGTCATGCGGCAGGCGTAATGTTCGCTGCCGAGTATCGTTCCCATCCGTCAATGCGGCCGTTGCCGGAAGCCTCGCAGCGACAGATGGCCGAAAGCATCGCTCGATTCGTCGATCCAAAACAAGGAAGTGATGCGGCAGATGGCAGCAAGGCAACGCCGTGGAAGACGTTGAAGCATTCATTGCGGCAACTCAATCCGGGAGAGACGCTTTACCTTCGTGGCGGCATTTACTACGAGAAGACGTTCCTCACACAATCCGGCACGTCGGAGAAGCCGATCACGATTCGTTCGTATCCAGGCGAGATGGCGATTATCGACGGCGGCTTGCGCGAGTTCGTGGAGGAGCAGGAGACAAGTTGGAAGCCGCGGCCTGCGTCAGAAGGAGGAGCCGATGACGAGTTCGTCTCGACGCAAACCTACTTCGATATCGACGCTCGCCGCGTTCCACAGCAGTTCCTGCCTGCGGCGTGGGAGCCGATGTGGGGCATCGAAGAGGAACGCCCGTTGGTCGTTGGCCACTTCGCCGACTCGATGGTGCCGCTGCACGGATATCGCTTGGCGGTTGATCTTCGTTCGAAGAACGAGTACTGGATCGGCAACAAGCATGCGATGCGAGACACCGGCATCTATTGCGGCCCGGGTTTGTGGTTCAATCGCAAGACGGGACGCATTCACATCCGTTTGGCTCACCATCAGCTCAAAGGCTTGGGCGAGAGAGCCTATCGAGGCGAGACCGATCCGCGAAAGCTGCCGCTCGTTGTTGCGGCTGGATTTGGAGAGGAGGTCTTGCGGATTACCGGCGTTCAGCATGTCCGCATCCAAGACATCGTGTTTCGCGGAGCAACCGGCAGTCCGATGATCCACGTTTATGGATCGGACAACATCGAGCTCGATCACGTCACCATCTTCGGCGGGTTTCCGGCTCTGTTGGTGAATGCGTCGAAGAATATCCGCGTTACGCACACCGCTTTCCGCGGGCTGGCGGCTCCGTGGACTTCGCGGGCTCACATGAAGTACCGCGGCATTCCGAGCTATCAAATCGTCCTGAAAGACAATCAGCCGCGAAACGAGAACATCGAGTTCGCATATTGTGAATTTACGGATGATCATGACTTTGCCTTCTTGCGGTTCGCGACGAACCTGCAGTTTCATCACAACTTCGTTGATAACTTCAACGACGATGGGCTGGAGTGTGGCCCGAAGCTCCGCGATCACACTCTGTTCATCTATCAAAACCGCATTGGCCGCTGTCTGATCCCGCTGACGCAGCATGAGATCGCCAAGGATGAGGCGCCGTTGGACCACGACGCTAACTCGGGCGTCTTCATTTATCGGAACGTCTTCGACATGCGAGGCGGGACCTACAAAGGGCCTCCCGCCGAACCCGACCCGAGCGGGGCGTTCCTCGGTGGCGAGGGACACTTGGTTGGCGATCATGGCAGCCCGATCTGGCCGGTGATGCACGTTTATCACAACACCCTGCTTCGCGAGGCGCCCGTTTTTCGTGACTACTATTTGTTTGGTTTCGGAGCGCAGGGGCTGCGCCACACGCAGCGCGACGTGTTCAACAACATCTTCGTCCAGGCGGATCGTGTGCCCGGTGTGGGCTTCGTCGGGATGAAGGAAGCTGCCCGGATCCGCGAGGGCGGCAACTTGATCTGGGGCATCGCCCAGGGACCGGCCGCGGACGATCCTTTCGCCAAGTTCCGTTCGTCGGCGCTATTCGAAGGCAGCCGCAAACAGTACGAACCCGGTTGGACCACGCAAGATCGGTTCGCTGATCCGCGGTTTGTCCAACTAATGTCGGACTGGACAAGAGCGTCGGATTTGCGACTGCGGTCTGACAGCCCAGCGATCGACGCTGGGATTCTATTGTCCGATACGTGGCCTGATCCTCTGCGAGACACGGACGCTCGGCAACCGGATCTCGGCGCGTTGCCAGCCAGTGTCGAGGCGTGGGGCATCGGCATCGATGGAAGACTGTCTCTCTTCGGCCAGCCGTAGAACGGACACTCCTGACCGTTTTGTTTCCCTCGGACGACCAAGCGTAACCGTCCTACCCGACATTGATCGGTGGACGAACGATACACGGCAAATGGGCGTCAGTCTTCAAGTAACTGCAGTTGCTGTATCTCAAGTTCGATTCGGTAGTATCGCACCTGTTCACGGTCGGCCCTATTGAGAACGCCAGCTTTGAGTTGTTCATCAACTCGGCGCTCAATGTCCTTGGCAACGCTCAAATGCGTCAGACACGCGTGATCGAATGAGCCAGATCCGATTCACTCAGCGGCGCGCGGTGGCAAGCAGTTCCGTCAGGGTGCACTTACCTCCTCGCCACAAGGCCGATCGCGCTTGGAACTCCAGCAGTGCAGCGTTGTACTTTGCTTGTTTGAGGCGCAACATTCCAGCACCGTCCACGGCGACCGGCTTGCGGGCAAGCACTCCAGCAAGGCCGGCTCTTTTGCCTGTGCGACATGCCCGAGGCTTAGCGAAACAACTACCACCAGCAGCGTGCAGCGATTCATGTTGATCTCCCTCCAAATCGTGTTGACC
Source organism: Planctomycetaceae bacterium (assembly GCA_002726245.1). Lineage (GTDB taxonomy): Bacteria > Planctomycetota > Planctomycetia > Pirellulales > Pirellulaceae > PBSM01. The sequence goes on from PBSM01000225.1 coordinate 34,695, forward strand.
ACTCCACACCAACGTATTGTCTTTCGGGACGATCTGCCACAACTTTCTCCGACCGTCGAATTCTTGCCCACAAGATTGGGCATTCCCGCAAAGCTGTTTCCTTGTCAGTTGTGTTGTTGGTCTATTAGACTGGTAGCTTACGTCAATCGACATCGTAGGTCGGAGTTGCGTCATTAGACGGAGTACAACTCAGTCCTACCGAGCTGAGAGCAGCGAGATGAGAACGCAATCGAACACTTTGGGCTTCGTTCACCGAACGCGTCGCGAGTTCTTGCGTTCGACATCGACCGGTTTCGGCATGCTGGCATTTGCGGGGCTGACGGCAGAGCGGAGTTATGCGGGCCTTGCGAGCCAGCCGCATTTCGCGCCGAAAGCAAAGCATGTCATCTTCTGTTTCATGGACGGTGGGCCGAGCCACGTTGATACGTTGGATTACAAGCCGATGCTCACCAAGCGTGAGGGCACGCGGATTGGCGACACTGCTGTTTCGAAGCTGTCGCAAAGCAACGCGAGCCGAGTCTGGCTGGGAAGTCCCTGGAAGTTTCGCCAACGTGGGCAGAGCGGTTTGTGGGTGAGCGACTTGTTCCCGCATGCGGCCGAGTTGGCGGATGAGCTTTGTGTGGTGAGATCGCTCGTCGGTAAACAGCCGTTGCACGGCCAACAGGCTCTATTGCTGCACACAGGGCGCGAGACTGGTCGGGCACCGAGCTTGGGATCGTGGACGTCATACGGTTTGGGGACCGAGAACGATTCGCTACCCGGTTATGTACTGCTGAACAACGACTGGATTCCCAATGGCGGCTACGAAAACTTCGCCAGCTCGTTTCTTCCAGCAACGCACGCAGCAACCTTGCTTCGCGCGAAAGGAACGCCTGTCGATAACATCGTGCCCACTGACAAGCTGGCGATTCAACGTCGCAAACTAGATTTACTCCGCGACCAAGATCGGCAATTCGCGGCGGCCAGTGCCGACGAACAAGCGATCGAAGCGGCGATCGCCAACTATGAGACAGCGTTTCGCATGCAAAGTGCGATTCCCGACATTGCCAACGTCAGCGACGAAACGGAAGCGACAAAGAAGTTGTACGGGTTCGAAACCGACAACGAACTGAAGGAGTATTACAGCCTGCAATGCCTTCGCGCTCGACGCCTTGTTGAAGCGGGAGTGCGATTCATCGAGATCACCTGCCCGCTAACTCACGCCAACAACTCGCCGTGGGACCAGCACAGCAACATCAAGAAGTATCACGAAGGGAATGCGATGATCACGGATCAGGCTGTCGCGGCTTTGATCATCGACCTCAAACAACGCGGGCTGCTTGAGGACACGATCGTCGTTTGGGCTGGCGAGATGGGACGCACACCGCACACTCCCGCGATCAGCCCGACGTGCGGCCGCGATCATCATGTGAATGGCTATTCGATCTTCATGGCGGGTGGCGGCTTCCGCGGAGGCACTGCGTTTGGGAAGACCGACGAGTTCGGGAACTCAGTCGTCGAGAATCAACTCACGATTCATGACATCCACGCCACGATCCTGCATCAACTCGGGCTCGATCATAAGCGGCTCACCTTTCGCTTCGGCGGTCGCGATGCGAGCTTGACCGACATTCACGGTCGTGTGGTCAACGAGATCTTGTCGTAATTGTAGGTCTGAGTTGTACTCCGATCAGAAAGAAAGGCGGAGCACAACTATTGGCAATCCGTCCTACCCCAGCCAGCCCATGCAACCACAGAACGAGAACGTTAAGCAAAGCTACCCGTTGAGCGCGTTGTTTGTGTTGGTGGCTGCGTGTGTAGTGATCTGTGCGTTGCTCACGCCGGTCGTTCGTGCAGTCATAGAAAGCGAGATCGGTGGGCAAGATACCGCGGTGGCGAGTATGGGTGGCTCGGTCGTGTCGATGTTCGTCGGAGCAATCATCGGCTTGTACCACTATCGACCATTTCGGGGACTCACCTGGGGCATTCTCACGGGCGGGGTGATCGGGATGATCGTTGGTCCAATCATCCTCGCGCCGCCGGACTCGCTCGGCTCCTTGATGACGATGTCACTTGGTGGGGCTTTGGTATTGATCGTCACCGGCATGATCTTCGGCACGGTGATTCGCGACTCGGAAAAGAATCCGGTAGAGAAGCTGTAAAGCTTAGTTGGACAGCGCCACTTTGGGGCCTGACAGCATCTGCAAAGTCGTGTAATCAAATCGTTTAACCCGTTGCCGTAGGCGAGGCAGCATGGCGGCGTCACCTCGCCTACGGCAACGGGTTAAACGACTGATGGAAAGCGACTTATGCATGCCAGCCTCAATCAAAGTGGCGCTGTCCAATTAGCATCCCATCAAGAGGAGGGAGAATCTTCGCTCCGCCCAAGTCTCGCGCCGACAGGGATCGGATAGCCGCGAAGGAACTCTTCGATTTCCATGACACGCTTGCCGGCCGGTTGAATCTTGCGGATCGAAATCGTCCCGCAGCCGGTTGCAACGGCAAGCTGCTTTCCGTCGGACGCGATCACGGTTCCCGGGGCGATGTCTGCGGCATCCGAAGGTGCCACGACAATCTCCTCCAGAATCAACCGCATGACTTGACCATTGGGCCGCTGCCATTCGGTAAACGTCCCGGGCCAAGGCTTTAGCGCGCGGACTTGATTACGGATCGCGACGGCGGTGTGTGACCAATCGACTTCGCCGTCGGACTTCTTCAAGCATGGTGCGCGCGACACCTGCGATGAATCCTGAACGACACCAATCGGTGATTCTCCGTCCCATTCCGCCAGCAGATTGATTGACTCATGAACGGCTTCAACACCGAGAATCGACAGGCGAGGCTCTAACTCAGCAGTCGTCTCGTCGTCACCGATCGGCGTCGTGCGGACAGCTATTGCGGGTCCGCCGTCGAGCTTTGGTGTCATGTGGATCACGGTAACGCCCGTCTCTTCGTCACCGTTGAGGATCGCGCAGTGGACAGGCGACGCACCTCGATACTTCGGTAGCACGGACCCATGCAAGTTAATCCCACCAAGCCTCGCGATCGCCAGCGTGGCGGAGGAGAGAATCTGTCCGTAATCACAGACCACCAACAAATCCGGACGCAACGAAGCTAACTGCTTTCGAGCCGCCTCGGCATTCACATCGTCTGGGCTGAGCACTTCGATCCCATGCGCGTTCGCGGCCTCGCGCATGGGGTTTGCCGGTGCCTTTCCGCGAGTACGCACCTTCGGCAACGGTCGCGTAACGAGTACCACGACATCATGCTTCGATTCGAGAAGTGATTCAAAGGTTGGAACCGCAAAAGGTCCCGTCCCCATCATAATGATTCGCAAATTTCCTTGGTCATTAGTCATTGGTTACTAGTCTTCCCCAATGACTAATGACCAACAACCCTCCTCAACAATACTTGTCTTCCCACTCTTTCAGCCGCCCCACGATCGCCTCGTCAGCCGGAATGCCTCCGGTTTCACGGCGGCTGTTGAAATCGGTCACAAAGACGTCAAGCTCATCTTCCACTTCAACCTTCGCCGTCTCGCTCATGCGATCGATGAACAAGACGCCATCCAGATGATCGGTCTCGTGCTGAATGACTCGCGAAAAGAGCCCATCGATATCGATTCGAATCTCTTCACCCTTCAAGTTATAAGCGTTGACGCGAACTCTCTTCGGCCGCATGACGTTGCCATAGAGAGTGGGCAGGCTGAGACAGCCCTCTTCGTCTCCCTCCGAGCCCTTGGGATTGCTGACGATGGGGTTAATGAACACCATCTCGTCACCTTTATCAGGGTCCGCCTCTAGGTTGGCGACAAACAGCCGAATCGGCAAATCCACCTGGTTCGCAGCCAGCCCGACACCGTTCGCTTCGTACATCAAGTCGAACATTTCCCGAACGATCGCCAGCAGTTCGGCATCGACACGCTTAATGGGCTTCGATTTGTACCTCAGCGTGGGGTGAGGATACGTGATGATTTCCAAGATACATTCTCCGTCTTCTTGCGATTATAGCGCCGTGCGGGAAAACCAGAAACAGGGCCACAAGAGGACGACTTTCGACAAAACTTGACGATGGCCGACGCACCACCAAAACATAAGCTAGAGTTCAAGTGGCATCTTTCGTTTCGCTGGCATTCGTCAGGGCGTTGCGTGTATCAATCACGACGTGGAGTTTGTCTTATGCGCGGCCGACGCAGGGACGGTAGCGCGAGTGTCGAATTGGCGCTTTGCCTGCCGTTATTTGTATTAGTGGTCATCGGGACGGTGGAAACCTGTTCGCTGATCCATTTGCAGGAGACGCTCAAAACAGCATCGTATGAGGCTGCGCGGCTGCATCGCAAGGAAAGCGGCAAGACGCGATCGATCGCGCCATTGCTGTCGTATCGTCGCGGAAGATCGTTAACGCAAGCGTCGTGTTCGCGCCAAGCGATCTCTCCAGCATTCCCGTAGGTGGATTCATTACGGCGACCGTTCGTTGGTTTTGATCCGTACTTGGGTGTGACATTATGGATGAAACGGGCTAAGATCATTCCACCCGCATTTCCCATTTGACTCCCTGCGTTTTGGCATGAGATTTGCGCCAAGCCCTTCAAAACAAGGGTATTCTGCCAAATTATGCCAAGCTGACAGGG
>PBSM01000226.1 GCA_002726245.1 Planctomycetaceae bacterium
CCCATCGTGAATGTCCGCGACACGAACCCGGCTCTGAAAAAAGAAAACACCATCGCCACGCCCCGGATTGTCCTCGATGTCAAAAGTTCCGAACACGCCCGCATAATTGCTGGTGGGCAACTCCGTAATGGGCACGCCCGTGCTTTCGTCTTCCAACACCCACTGGTGATTGTGGCTGTCGGTCGGACATAGGTAAACGCTGAGGACTGTAGCGCGCGCCCAGTCGTTTTGCGGGTCAGTGATCGGCAGCTCCAGGTGCACCAGCTGATTGAAGAGAGGATCCTGTTCCAAAAAGGGAAGGATCCTCGCTGCCCAGCCCCATCCAGGTTCCCCTTCGGGATCGGCGCGGCCGGTTGCCGGGTCGCGCGCCAGCCAACCCGGCGGCAGCGTCTGCCACGTATCGTGGTATAACTGCAATGCCAAGCCGATCTGCTTCAGGTTATTCTTACAAGACGTCCGCCGGGCGGCTTCCCGCGTCTGTTGGACTGCTGGCAATAGCAATGCGATCATGATGCCGATAATTGTGATCACCGCGAGAAGCTCGATGAGCGTGAACCCGAGCCGAAGTGTTCGATCTCGCCAACTCATTCGAGACATCTGTTTACTCGACAGCTAGGACGCAAAGACACAAAACTGGAGATTAGCCGATCGGCCGTTGGCGTCAAGCAGCGCCTTATGCACAATGTGGTGTTGGGCGACGGCAACACACGCGATCAAGCGTTTTACTCTTTGTTGCTTCTTCTTAAACGGCCAATGATCCTGAGAGACAACTCTATCTCTGCCCTGATTGTCGCGGTGAGTTCGTCGAAACCGCCGGTTGAGATCAAAAATTGGCGTCTTGGTAGCCAAACAAGACATTCTTGAGATTCACCCATTCACAACAAATCATTTTTACCCTGTATTTTAAGGGGCAAAAGCACACATGCGAGAGACCTGTAATGGGCGATCTCCATAGACGCAGTTTCTAATGGCGGCATACAATACACGTTTGGAAGAAATCGAACGAGCGGCGTAGCAGAGTGCGTACATCTCCGATTGTCATCATGTTGTTGCTGCTTGAGCAGGTCCCGCTTGTCAGGGATGCGTGCTGCGACGAACCGACGGGGCGGCAATCAGCTCAGAAATTGGTGGCTCAGCTTGGCCACGAGCAGTTCGCGATACGTGAGCAAGCCTCTGTAAAGCTCGTTGCTTTGGGGATTGACGGAGCGAACGCGCTGGCCGCCGGCAAGTCGAGTCCCAATCGTGAGATCCGGCATCGGAGTGCGAAGCTCTACTCGCTGATCGCCGAAACCGATGTCCGACGGCGACTGGATGCATTCGAGAACTCCGACGATCCCTCTCAAGGATATGGGCTGCCCGGTTGGGAAAGGTTTCGTGAGGTGGTGGGAACGGATGCCAATTCACGATCCTTGTTCCTGTCCATGCAGGAAAACGAAGGACCGCTACTTACTCTGCTATCGCATGAGTCAAAACTCAATCGCGGATTCGCTCAGCGGTGCGATGAGTTGCAGAAGTCTTTCCGATTCGGACCGCAACCAACACGGCCGGGGACAGTCGCCACATTTCTTTTCCTCGCAACGGACAGTCGCGTTGTCGTAACGCCGACGATACGGCGGTCGGTCTATGTGAGTTGCCTGGACCGCGACTTCATCTCGAAGATCACCGAAGGTGCCTCGCGTGAGCCGTTAGGCAAGCTTGTCACGGCATGGATGGTTCGCGACGCCGAGAGCGAGCTCTCCAACGTCTTGTACCTTGGCCTCATCACCAGAAACGAAACGTGCATGCAGTATGCGAGAGCGGTTCTAAAAGATCCCGTGTCAGATGCGGACAGCCGACAATACGCCTTGCTCTGCTTCGCGAAGTTCGGCAAAGAGGGCGACATGCCTCTGTTGGAGAAGATGCTTGACGACGCCAGTCCGTGCAATCAAGACCAAATCGCCAATATTGTCGTAGTGACCCAGGTCCGCGATATTGCGCTTGCGGCCCTCATAGAAGTCACACACCAGAAGCACGAGGAGTACGGCTTCGACCGGCTTCAACGGCATCATCGACAGGTCTTCTATCAGCGAACGCTCGGCTTCACAACAGAAGCAAAGCGTAACGGGGCGATCGCGAAGTGGCGTGAGTATCGACAGCGAACGGCCAAGTGACAGTGCCGTCCGGCGAGCAGCCTAGAAGAGTTCGCTTATCGGATCGCCTTCGTCGAGCAAGTTGTATGGCTGACCATCCCGATCGGTCGCGGTTAGGTCGTTGATACCCATCGCTTGGTAAACCGTCTTGCTGACGTCGGCCGGAGTGACAGCCAAGTCGGCGGGATAGCCGCCGAATCGGTCGCTGGATCCGTAGGTTTGGCCGCCGCGAATACCCCCGCCGGCCAAGACATCTGTCAGACAATGCGTCCAATGATCGCGGCCCTGTCCCGTCTTCCCACCGCTACGCGGATCGCCGATCTGTGGCTTGCGTCCCATTTCGCTCGTGATCATCAGCAAGGTCTCATCAAGCAGGCCGCGCTGAGCAAGATCTTCGACCAGCGCCGAGAACCCGCGATCGAACTCGGGCAACAAGTTCTCTTTGAGGCAACCAAAGTTGTTGCCGTGCGTATCCCAACTGCCGCCGCTCTTGCATTTCTTCGCCAGCTTCGAGCTGATTCCCTCGCCAAGCCAAAAGACCGTGATGAACGGCACGCCTGCTTCGACTAAACGTCGAGCGAGCAGCAAGCTCATTCCATTGACGGTTTCTCCGTAGCGTTCACGTAAGGCTTTCGGCTCTTGTCCGACGTTGAAGGCCTCGGTAGTGCGCGACGCGAGCAGGAGCGAGAGAGCCCGATCTTGTTGCCGCGTCCACGTTTCGACGCTGGCGTAGCGTTCGAATTCGCGTTTGGCTTCGTCCACGGTGCGGAGCAGTGCGTACCGGGAGCTTAGTCGGTCAGGGCTGACTTCGCCTTGCAGTTTCAAGGCAGGCGCGGTGAACTCCAGTGGCTGGTCCACACTGCCGTGGATATAGAGCGGGTCGTGCTCGATTCCCAGCCGCGCGGCGAATTGGCCGGGGCGGGTGTACGGCGCGCGGCTCGGCATGTGAGGCAGAGTGATCGCGTTCGGAAGATGAGGATGTCGCGGACGTTTCGACGCCACAACCGCCCCCATGTACGGCCAGTCATCCGGGAACGGAGTGCGATTGTTGCCGAGTACTCGAAAGGTGACATCGGGCACGTGCCCGGTGAGGTTGTGATAATAACCGGCATGATGATCGTTCGTGTTGACGGTCGCTCCGACCGAGTTGATCAACGCCAAATGGTGAGCCTGCTTGGCCAGCAGCGGAAGATGCTCGCAAAGGCGGACGCCTGGCGCGGAAGTCTCGATCGGGTTGAAGGAGCCGCGGTATTCGGCAGGTGCGTTCGGTTTCATGTCCCACATGTCAAGGTGCGAAGCACCGCCACACAGAAAGAACAGGATCGTCGATTTCGCGCGACCTGGTCCCGATGCGGCTGGCTCGGACGCAGCCATCGCGGCCGGTTTGCCGAATTGCAAGCCCGCGAAGCCCGCTGCGGAGGCGACGAGAAGCGTACGACGGTCTATTGCAACGCCAGAGGCTGTTGATTGTTTCGACATGCTTGTACCAAGCTCAAAAGAGGCTCGTAATCGGTTGGCCCTTGGAACTCCGAACGGGCCGGCCGATCGGATCGAATACTTCTGCTTCGGGTGCAAAGCCAAACGCGTGTAACATGGTTGCTCCGATATTCTCCGGACGCACAGGTGATTCCTTCACATAAGCGGCATGCTTGTCACTCGCTCCGTAGACCTGGCCACCGCGGACTCCGCCACCAGCGAGGACCATCGAGTAACACTGCCCCCAATGATCGCGGCCGGCGTTCTTATTGATCTTCGGCGTTCGACCGAACTCGCCTGTAACGACAACGAGAGTCTCGTCGAGCAATCCACGAGTTTGCAGATCATCGAGAAGCGCGGAAAACGCCGTATCGAACGAAGGACAGCAGTATTCGCCCTTGATCATGTCGATGCCGCGGTTGTGGCCGCCACAGACATCCTTATCGCTGCCGTGGTTGTCCCAAAGATTGAATTGACACCCGTCCTTACCGTAATATGTCCAGAAGACGTTCACCATTCGCACGCCAGCTTCGACCATTCGTCGCGCGAGCAGGAAACTCTGGCCGTACTCATTGCGACCGTATCGGTCTCGCATCTTGCCAGATTCTCGCTCCAGATCGAACACTTTGCCAATGCCGTCTGACGAGAGCATCGCCACCGCTTTGTCGTAGTACTTTCGCAGGTTCTCTGCCCCCTCCGATTCGACGGGCTGGCCTGAGCGCAAATTCAACTCGCCAAGCAGGCCCTTCCGCTGCAGCAGTCGGCGACTATCGACTCCCTCGCGCAGCAGCAACGCTTCCAGATCGAAGGCTTTCTCGGAGAGTGAGTCCTTCTTTTCCTCGTCAAGGAAGAACGGATCGTAGGCCGGTCCAAGGAAGCCGCCCGATTGGCCCTTATAGAAACGATCGCCAGTTGTAAACGGTCGTGGCAACGTCACCCAACACGGTAGACGCGGCGAGTCGCCGAGCAGACTCTTCAGGATTGCGCCAGTGCCGGGATGATCGCTACGGGAGGGCGGGTAGGCTGCATTGCTGGGCGGCCGCGAATCGGCGAGCAACGTGTACATAATGCCCGTGTCATGACTCGTCGTGTCATGCGTCATTGATCGCACGATCGCGATCTTGTCGGCATGCTGAGCCGTTCGCGGCAACAATTCGCCAATCTGCAGCCCCGGAACGTTGGTCGCAATCGGGTTGAAAGGCCCGCGAATGCCTTCGGGCGATTCAGGCTTCAGATCCCACATATCAAGTTGCGAAGGTCCACCGCACAGAAAGACGTAGATGCAGTTCTTTGCGGTAGGTCTGTGCGAGCGGCTGGAGTCCAACGCCGAGCTAATGCCGGGCAACATCCCCATGCCGAAAAGACCGCCCAACCGCAGCACGTCCCGACGGGAGGCTCGCAACGGAGCGCGACGCTGAGTAGGAAATAGGTTCAACATGGCGGCTGATGGATTAGGGATAGTCGATATGATAGTCGCTACCGGTGGGAACTACGAGGCTCGATCGCGCGTCTGAAGACTGTGCCGAACAGGTTGTGAGTTTTTCAAAAATGTAGGCCGGAACAAGCTTGCGCAGTTCCGGCAGCGGATTGCCCACGAGCGCGGTGCTGCCGGAACTGCGCGGACTTGTTCCGGCCTACCCAAAAAACTCAGAACCTGGAGAGCCAGAATTCCTCATCGCGTACTACCTCAATAGGTGGGTTTCAAGCAAAGTCCGGCTCTCGTTCCGGGAATCTCCTTTCTGAAGGTATCGATTCTGCTGATTAACGGAGTCTAGCCGAGGTCGCATACTGTGGAAAATAAATGGGTTGCGCAAAAAAGTAGACGGAGTTGCTACCTCCAATTAGACTGGCGGATGCGAGTCTACGGCTCGACTTTCCACCCTTTCTACCCGGCTTTGACCCAAACAGGGGTAATGTCGTGAGTTACAGCTATCAGCATTTGCTCAAATCTACCCGCAGCCAAAAGTCCAGGAAAAGACTGCGCGATTCCCGACGGAGTCGAAGCGTCCATCTAGAGCGGCTGGAAGACCGGAATCTGCTCGCGGGCGATCTCGAATTGCCCGAGAATCACGTGGTTCACGCTGAAGGCGAAGGCGAGGCCATCGTCTGTCCGCAACTGACGGCGGTTCAGTTGCGCACAGCACGACTTCGAGGCGATGTGCTTGAGCAATGTGGAGCTCAGTTGTACGCGCAAGCCTTGGCATCCGAAACATCCAGCGCATCGACCGTTAACGGCGAACATGGCGGTCCTCATGCGGCGCGGCTAGCGGTTGTTGAGACCCTTAGCCCGAACGACGGGCCCGTGTCTGCTCAGTTGCTGCCGCTGGGATTCGGTGCTAGCGAAGACACAGAAATCGACATCAGCGGGCAATTGCAGGCCGACGATCCGCTCGACTACTATGCGGTTGATCTGAACGCCGGCGATATTCTCGGGTTCAATCTGGTGGGCGCGGCTCTAACGCTCTCAGTTCTCGACTCCAACAACGCTGAAGTCGTCACCACCAGCATCGACGAAATCATGGGGCTTGTGCCCGCCAACTCGCCGTTACCATTTGGCGGCAATGCAGCCGATGCATTCGTGGCGGGGACGAGCGGAACGTACTTCGTTCAGGTATCCAACTTCGACGCCACGATCACTGGCGGGGCGTATACCGCCGAGTTGCGAGTCCATCGCCCCGTACTTGAGAACAATCCTGTCGGCACACACCAAGTCCTCTTCCTGGACTTCAACGGTGCCGTGATCGACAGCTCGATTTTTGGAGGCACTGGCATCGCCAGTCTGTCACCGCTGTCAAGCTTCCTCCCCGACTTCAACCTGTCGAGCGTTGAAGAGAGTTCGCTGATCGATGAGATCATTGCGACCGTGGAAGATGACTTCAATCAGATTCGACTCACGGGCGAGAACGGCGACTTTAACGCGAGTGGCGTAGCGGGCGAATTCGACATCGAGATTCTCAATAGCCGCGATCACCCTGATCCGTTTGGCCAACCGAACGTCAGTCGGATGATCATCGGTGGAACTGGCGGTGAACTCGGCCTGGGAGCCGGGCTGCTTGGTATCGCGCAATCGGTCGATGTTGGAAACTTCGATACGACGGAGACCGCCGTCACCCTACTGGACGAGATTAGCGGGCGGAACGGCCTCAGCCCGTTTGCCGCGAACAGTGTCGTTGTGGCACCAGGTGCTTCGCGCATCGAGATGATTGGCAAAGTCGTCGGAGCAACGGTCACGCACGAAGCAGGGCACTACTTCGGTCTGTTCCACACCGATGCGTCCAATACCCTCTTTAGCTTGATGGATTCTGGCGCGTCCGGTGCGGCAGTCGATGCAGGAGCTGGTCTCGACGCGATCTTCGGAAATCTGGACGACGTCAATCCAGGATTGTTCAATGACGATTACGAACCTCAAGAAGGTCACACGGGCTTTGAGGACATCGTTAATACGATTTCCTGGGGCCTAGGGACAGGTACGATCACCTCCACCATCAGCGGCACGAAATACCACGACCTCAATGGCGACGGGGTTCGAGGTTCTGACGAGCCTGGCGTACCGGGGTTCCAGATCTTTGCGGACTTGAATGCCAATGGCCTAGTCGATGTGCGCGAACCGAATGACATCACCGGCGCGGACGGTTCTTACTCACTCAACGTTCAGCCGGGACAACACATCATTCGCGAAATCCTTCTGCCAGGTTGGACTCAGACGGCTCCGCCTAACGGCTTTCATCAAGTCCGGCTGAATTTCCTGGGAGATGAGATCGCCGGTATCGACTTCGGCAACAGATCTGATTCCGCAGGGATCTCAGGCACGAAATTCAACGACTTGGACGGCGACGGCGTGTTTGATCCGGACGAGCCAGGCGTGCCGGGCATCTTCATCTACCTCGACCTCGATGATGATAACCGGCTGGATCTAGGCGAACCAACCGCGGAGACCAATGCGGATGGGAACTACTCCATCTTCGTACCGACCTCGGGAACGGTTGTCGTTCGCGAACACCTGCCACCTGGTTGGACGATCACGCTGCCACGAAACACGGAAAACGAATACACGCTGACTGTGCAAAGTGGAGTGCCGCATCCAGGTATTAACTTCGGCAATCACGCGAACACAGACTTTGGCGACGCGCCGGAAGAAGTTCTCGAAGACGGAACGGTTCGATACCCTACAACCTCCGCCAACGGTGGCGCCGAACATGCGGTCCTGCCAGGGTTTCACCTGGGCACCACCGTGGACGGCGAGGGTGATGGCGTGCCGACCGTCGGCGCATTGGGCGACGACGCTAACACGACGGATGACGACGAAGACGGAGTTGCCTTTACTTCTCCAGTCTTCCCCGGCTCGATGAGCACCGTGGACGTGACGATTGCCAACGGTGGTTTTTCGCCCGGCTTCCTCAATGCTTGGGCCGACTTCAATCTGGATGGAGATTGGGACGATCCAGGCGAGCAGATCATCAAGGAAGAGCGAAGGCTTGACGGGACATGGCCATTTGAGTTCATGGTACCTGCCGACGCGGTCTCGGGTCAGACCTATTTCCGTTTCCGTTATGGTTACGGGCGTGGAATGGGGCCGACCGGCAAGAACATGGCGGGCGAAGTCGAAGACTATTTCCAGCGAGTCCTCAGCCAGCAGCCGGAAGCGAATGATGACCAGTTCACGGTCAACCAAGGAGATGTAGCTGTCAGCCTGGATGCCCTGGTCAACGACATTCCTAGCTTGGCCGGACCACTTATGATTGCTGCCGTCGGAGACACTTCAAGCGGCGGGACCGTGATTGTCGTCGGCGGAACGACGCTCACATACACGCCTCCCAATGGGTTCTTCGGAAACGACTCCTTTAGCTATTCGGTTCAAGATGCCGAGGGCGCGACCGATTCGGCCGACGTGAGCATCACCATTCTGCCTTCGCAGGTCATGCCGATCGCCGTCGATGATTCGTTCACCGTCAATCCAGGAACAACGAACAACAGCCTGGATGTCCTCAGTAATGATCTCACGGGGCAGAGTCCGCCGATTACGATCATCAGCGTTACGCCGCCGCTCGGTGGAACAGCAACGGTAGACACACGAGGCAATACAGATCCCAGCGATGATGTCATCCGCTACAGCCCAGACCAAAACTTTGGAGCGACGGACCAGTTCAGTTATACCGTCGAAGATACTAACGGCGACCGATCGACCGCGACGATCACGGTCCACGTCAACGACGCTGCCGGTGACCGCGTTCGCATTCGCCTGCAAGCTTCCGACTCGCAAACCGTCAATCAATCGATTCAAGCGATTGGCACGGGAGAAACGTTCTACTTGCAGGTCTGGACGGCGGACGATCTCCGGCCCGACGACCAAGACGGCGACGGCATCGACAATCGCCTCGGTGTTGCGGCAGCATTTCTCGATATCCTCTACGACTTCAACCTGGTCACCCGAACGGAAGAAGCAGTTATCTTCGGAGCTGACTTCCAAAATGCGACGTCATTAAACTCGACGGTTCCCGGCCTGTTTGACGAAGCCGGCGCGTTCCAAACGACGAACTCACCGCTGGGTCGAACTTGTCAGCAGATTCCCAATAGCGGTTGTGACCCGACTACCAATGAGTTCCTGGTAATGTCGATTCCGTTACGGGCCACGGCAACCGGCGAAGCTGGCTTTATCGGTGATCCGGCCGACCGCCGCACCGAACTTGTCACGAACAATAACGGCCTCATCCCGGATCATGACGTCCTGCTCTTCAATCCGCCCGAGCCAGTTCCGTTGGAAGACATCCGGTACGAGAATACGTCGCTAACGATCATTGGTGCGGGCGGTTTGCCTCAGGCCGTGGATAACACGTTCCACGTGCCAGTCAACCGAGGCGAGAACAACCGCAGCGTCCTGGACGTCCTGGCGAATGATATCGAGGCCACCAATCCGCCTCTGCAGATCATCGATATCAACGGCAGCACATCGACGACAGTCACGACGCCCCAGGGCAGTTCGGCGACTATCACAAATTCAGGCACGACCATCGACTACACGCCGCGTATCGGCTTTGAGGGTACGGAGCAGTTCACTTACCGAGTGCGCAACGTGGTCGGGCTTGAAGCCCAAGCGACCGTGACTCTCCAAGTCGGAAGCAGCCCCAGCGACATCAACGTTCGAATCGAGATCCGGGATGCGAACGGCCAATTAACCACGAGCGTTCCGACAGGTAGCGAATTCCAAGTGCTCGGTTACGTAGACGACTTGCGCGGCGGAGCCGGAGTCGATGACACCCGCTTAGGTGTGTTCGCCGTTTACTTCGACTTGCTCTACAATTCGGGATTGGCAGTTCCGGTCAACGATCCAGCGAATCGATTCGGCTTCGATATCGAGTTTGCCAGTCCTTTCAACGTGAACGGCCTCTCGGCAGAAGATGTGAATCTGAATGTGATCGACGAAGTCGGTGCGTTTCAAACCGGAAATGGGCCACTCGGCGGTAACGAGTTTCTGGTCTTCACGCTGACGATGGAAGCCAAGGGCATCGGCACCGCGGAGTTCGTCGCCGATCCAGCGGATTCCACACCGTTCCACGATACACTGCTCTTCGAGCCCCCTACGGCAGTTCCGATCGATCGCATCAATCTCGGTGTCGCTTCGGTTACGATCACTGGGCCCGCCGGAGAAGGCGAGACGCCGTTCCAAAATCGTAACAACCACGTCGATGCAAACGGCGACGGAGAGGAATCACCTGCGGACGCTTTGGTGATTATCAATTACCTAAATCACAACGGCTCACAGAACCTTAAGCATTTGACAGCTCTCGGTGCCGAAGGCGAACACGGTTCGATGCCTGAACACTTCATCGACGTCAACGGTGACAACCATGCGTCACCGGCGGATGCATTGGCAGTCATCAACAAACTGAACAGCCAACTGGCCAACGCCGAGGGAGAAGCTGGTAAACCGGTTAAACCGGTCCTGCTTACTTCCGATCCAGTCGCAGGTCTCACAACGGGCCTGGCGGTCAGTTCGCATTCCATCCAGGTTGGGCCGCCGCGGCAAGCTTCAGCATCTGAACCGTCGTTCGATACAGCTTCCGCGGAATTCGAACCGCAATTCGATAGCCGTGTCTACACGAGTCGTACAAGCCATGACGCGGCATTCGCGGCCGAGCATGACGCGAGCGAAAAGACCGACGTTGAAGAAGAACTCCTCGACTTACTCGTCGGCGACGAAGGCTAGTCCATCGCTTACTGTTCTCGGATTCACATGAGCCCGATGTTGCCTTTGCAGCGTCGGGCTCTTCTTATTACTCAAACTGAAAACGCGAGCGAGAAAGGAGACTGGCTCCGTGCTCGCAAAGGCCTGAAATGTCGGTCAACGGTAATGGCACCGTGCCTGTCCCCTTTCCTCGCGGGCCACGTCGAACCGCGCCGGTCCGTCGTGAAAGTGGGACAGGCACCAAGGCAGCGAACCACTTGTTCTCTTGCGGTAAGTCGATCGCGCTGCTTTGGAGCCAGTCCCATTTTCACGACTCC
>PBSM01000227.1 GCA_002726245.1 Planctomycetaceae bacterium
GGGTTGTGGCGGTAGCGAAAGTCGCCAAGACTTTCGGTGATTCCCGCAACAGGCCGAAACTCTTGGCGAGTTTCGCTACCCTAAAACTAAGCTGTGACAACGCACTAGTTGCTCAGGCCAAACAAGAGGGCTTCATGTTCGGTCTTCGACCTCGATAGTTCCTGGCGAAACAGAATCTTGAAAATGCCGGATTGCGCCGCGACCGTGTGCGATCTCCGCGATAACAGGAGTCGCTACAATCACGTTTGAAACGGTTCTCCCGAAAATAACGGCAGAGGAACTTCATGCAGTATAATTCGCATGAAGCGGTTCTCCTTCGACTTGCAAGATGAAGCACCTTGAGTCGATCGAACAACGCAGTCGGCTACGGAAGCAGTCTCAACGGGGACGTCTGCACGAGGGACGCACGAATTCCTGACTTTTTGAAAACGGAGCGGTTCATGTCTGGCGACGACAGCACGGTACACAGTCCCGTGAATTCGTATAACGAGTGGGACCCCTTAGAAGAAGTGATCGTAGGTCGCCTTGAGTATGCGATGCTGCCTGACGCGCAGATCATCAACAAGCACACATTCCCATCTTCTGAGTCGTCTCTTATCCAGGACATCTTAGAGCTTGGGGGCGTGCCCTACCCGCCCGAGATGATTCAGGCGGCGCAGAAGTGTCTCGACCGATTTATTCACATTCTCGAATCGGAAGGAGTGGTGGTTCGCAGGCCGGATATTGTGGATTACGAAGTCCCGTTTCGGACGCCAGACTGGAAGGTGCCAACGGGCGCTAGCGCCACGAATCCTCGCGACCCTTTCTTGGTCGTTGGCAAGGAGATCATTGAAGCGCCGATGGCTGACCGGAGTCGGTTCTTCGAAGCGTCGGCATATCGGTCGTTGTTCAAAGAATACTTTCAGCGTGGGGCGAAGTGGGTGGCAGCTCCGAGACCTCAGTTGTTGGACGCGCTGTATCACGGCGACTTCGTGCCTTCGAAGTACAGCGATGATGAGATACGGTTCGTTGTGACCGAGTTTGAACCGACATTTGATGCCGCTGACTTTGTGCGTTGTGGTCGAGATCTGATCGGTCAGAAGAGCCATGTTACGAACGAGTCTGGTATCGAGTGGTTGCGTCGCCATCTTGGAGAAGACTACCAGGTCCATGTGATCAAATCGCGTAGCCCGCAAGCCATGCATATCGACACGACGTTGATGCCTTTGGCGCCAGGCAAGGTATTGGTTAATCCCGACTGGGTCGATCTGGAGAACCTACCCACTTGTCTGCAGGACTGGGACATCCTTGTCGCTCCACAGCCTGTGCCAAGCGAGCAGAAGGAACTTCGCTTGATCAGCAGTTGGGCAAGTATGAACGTTTTGATGCTGGATGAAAAACGCGTCGTTGTCGAACATCGTCAGGAACCGATGATCAACGCTCTGCGTGAATGGGGATTCGAGCCAATTCCTTGTCCGTTCGAAGACTACTACCCGTTTCTTGGATCGTTCCACTGCGCCACGCTTGATGTTCGGCGACGTGGTGATCTAAGGTCCTACGCTTGATCCTTCGGCTCGTCGCGCGGTGTTAGCCTGGGATCGCATGTAAAGCATCGCCCAAGAGCAGTGGCCAACAAAGCCGGCAGCAACACCAAATCGCCAATCAAAGCGGTGATCAATAGTGTGAACAGGAGCAGTCCGAATTGCGAGACAGGCTGAAACGAGCTGAAGTAGAAAACAAACAAACTTAAGCCGGCAATCAGTGTGGTGTGAATCATGGCGTGCGCACACTTGCGATACGCGGCCTCAATCGCCTCCTTTTGAGATGCCCCGTTTCCAATCGCCCGTCGAAACCACGTTAGGAAGTGCAGAGTATCATCGACAGCGATCCCTAAGCCAATGCTAGCGGTCATCATGGCTCCCACGTCAACGACCGAACCCATCCAGCCCATGATGCCGAAGGTGGCTAGGGCGGGAAACACGTTCGGTATCATTGAGACGATGCCGGCAGGTATACTGCGAAGTACAAGCGGCATGACGATGGCAATCGACGAAACTGCTATCGCGAAACTGAGCAGCAACGCGTCGAGGAGTTCTCGCTGAGCAGCAAATATCAAAGGTACCGTGCCAGTAAATTCCAGTTCCCTTTGGCTAGCTGGGATCTCAGCTCGATCCAGTACGGGGTCAATTCTCTCGCGCAGTTGTCGAACGAAGTCTTCGTAAACTAACTCGCGAAATCCCGAGACTCTCGCAGTGACTCGCCAAATCTCTCGACCGCCATCGTCGGCGAAGTAACGTTGTTGTACGAACTCGTCACGATGATTAAGCAATAACTTGTTGACGACAGATCGGCGTATGGTCTGTCGAAGGCCGGTCGCCTGTTCTGGTCTCGGTGGCAACGTCGGTGCGAAAGTCGCGGCCGAGAGCGTGCCATCTACATGTTCTAGTTGAGCGACGTTTCTTTGTATTTCATCTATCAGACGGATACGATCGCCAAACTCAACTTTAACATCCTTCTCTAATTCGATGATGATCTCCACGCTCGCCATCGGCCCAAGGTTGTCTCGATACCAGTAGGTATCCGTTATCCAGCGGCTCTCTTGTGGCAAAAAGCGGATTGGCTCCACAGACGTGTTCAGCTTTGTCAATCCGATTGCGAACAAGACGAATGCGGTGAGAAACGTGGCGAGAACGGCCACTCGGTAACGAACGACCAGATTGGCTATCCCGATCAGCCAAGGACTCAGCGGATTCGCAGGCCGAGACTTCGCCCCGTCGCGCGGCACGACGGGAAACTTGGCGGTCGCCGCCGGCAGCAGTAATACGAAAACGGCGAATCCAAGTAGGATGCCAGCGGAAGAATAGAGCCCAAAGGACTTCACGGGAGGGAGATGGCTAACGCACAGGGATATTAGCCCCAATGCTGTTGTTACGGATGCCAGCAAGCAGGGCCACCAACCTGATCGGAGCGCAGCCTGTGGGGCGTTTTCTACTCCGCAGCTCGCAACGGCGGCGCGATAATAGTTAACGAGGTGAACGCAAGCGGAGAGGGAGAGAATGTAGACCAGGACGGGGGCCAGCTCTACGAGCAAGTTCATGGTCCCACCGCTGTAATAGATCACCGCTTCACACACCATCTGGCAGTATTGCGAAACGAGAAAAACGAGCAGCGCCAGCTTCACACTCCGCAAACAAAACCACGACATCGATAGGGCGACTACCCCCGACAACAAAACCCATCGATCGATGGCTTGGTCGCTTTCAACATCAATGCCGACGCTAAGGACAGCGTCACCGGTCAGTCGTAGATCGTTAGCAGCGACTCCACAGTGACCGACCGCGATCTCACGGATGGCCATGACGGCTCGTTCGCGCTCGTCAGTCGTCGCATCGCCAAGCGTAATCAGGGCGCAAGTCGTTTGTTCGTTAGGCCCGATTAGCGAGCCCTGTAATCTCTGCACCGCGAGCTTGCGATCAATTTCTAGCGGTGGCGAGCGTAGCTCGGCGAGCGTGCGCTGCCCAGTCATTACTTCCTGAACGATGGAGGCCAGATGCTCTTGTTCCGGCAACTCGCCACTTCCTTCGACCAGTCTCGCGAACTCCTCAAGGCGTGGATCATCGAGTGTACAGCCAACCCAACTAACCAGTACCTTTTCGTCCGATCCGAAAAGATCCGTGAAGCGGCTGTAGAATTGCGTAGTTTCGTAGTCTTTCGGCAGCCACTGTGCGACGCTGTTGTCCGAGCGAGTGTGCACGTTCATCACGCCGTAAAGAACCACAGGCGCGCAAACCAACGCGACGACGAGAATCAACGAGGCGTAACGGCGATGAAAGTCCTGATTCATCTGAGTGGCCGCGATTCTACGCATCTTCCATGACGCTTTACAGCGCCAATTCAGTTGCTTCCCAACCCGAACTCAGATTTCACTTCGGACAGGGCCTTCAGCAGACCAGCAACATCGCCGGGAGTGTGATTGGCGTTGACCTGAATCCTTAACAAGCCGCCCATAATCGGGACAGCCGGATAGGTTGCCGACTGTACATAGTATCCACGGTCGAACATCGCCTTGCCGGCTTTAAACGTTTGCTCGATGTCGCCAACCGTGACTCCAACGATCGCCGCTTCGCCTCCACACATGGTTAGCTCCAGCGAGCGAATTCCGCTGATCAGCTGAGCCACCATTTGCCGTAAGCGTCGAAGATGCTCATCGTGCTCCGGCGATTCGAGGATATCACAGACTTTGCAAATGCCAGCGAGGTAAGGCGGTGGGACCGGTCCGCCGAAGACGAACGTGCTGGAGCGAATCTTTAGCAGTCTCTTCAATCGTGTATCGCACGTCACGAACGCGCCCAGGCAAGAGAACGCTTTGGAGAGTGAGCCGACAATCAACGCATTGTCTATCGATTCGAGCACCATGCTGGCAGCGCCGCGCCCCTTGGGACCGACCAACGCAGTTCCATGGGCGTCGTCCACATACAGGATACCCCCATGTGCTCGTGTGACTTCGTCCATTTCGCGGAGAGGCGGCATCTCGCCGGTCATGCTGTAAATACCATCGACCGCAACGACACAGCCTTCGTAGTCTTCCGTCTGAAGAGTCTCACCAAGCGTATCGCTGTCGCAGGGATCCAGCACCACGAGTTTAGCACCGTTACCAGCCGCGATTAGTGCGGATTGGTGCAGACTGTCGTGCGACTTGCGGTCCAGTACCAACAAATCACCTTTGCCCGCGAGTGCGGGTAGTAGTCCGATGTTAGCGAGCGTCACGCTAGGGTAGATCAGAGTGTCTTCCACACCCATCCATCTCGCTAACCGGTGTTCCGCCTCCTCACAAAGCGCGATATTGCCGAAGGCTCGTGACGAGCCGTTGTGAGTTCCCCACTCCTGCATTCCTTCGACGATCGCCGCCTGCACTCGAACGTCTCGATCGAATCCCAGGAAGCTGTCGGAGCCGAAATTAACGACGTCTTGGCCGCACATTCCTAGCCGCCGGTCGTCCATCCAATCAACGACTCCGTCCTTGAGATGCACACCCATGAATCGATCGAGGAAATTAAGTGCAATTCGTGTGACGCGGTCTTCTTCCAGCCGAGTCTTGAGCCGCTCGATGGCTGGCTTCTTTCTCGCTCCCGTTGGGCGAGGCAATAGTTCCGCTTCGGCGGTGGAAGGCCAAGATGACGCTTGCGCGGTGTCGCGAGAATCCCGACTGCTGGAGAATGTACTCATGGGTGCGTCCAAGTTCTTTTTGGCTCGACAAGTCGGGTCACACTGGAACCAGCAACCGCCTGGTCCGGCAACAAGGCGCGTCTTCAACATTTCCCCTTTTAATTCGGCTAACCTCGATACGCAACTTTGGCGTCAAAACACGTGCGAATGACGGATAAGGGAGATTGGTCGGGCTAGAATACCGACGGTACGTGATGTAACGCCTTTTTTGTTCTTCCCCACGAGGCATGTGACATGCCGCCAGCTGAGGCAGAATTTCCGCAGCCACCCTGGTATCAGGCCTCGATGTGGACTGGCGCAGATTTCTGGGGGCTAGTTCGCATCTTGAACTCGAATCGATGGCACGTCTCCCCGAGTTACTGGCCCGGTTGTTGTGTTGACCTTGCATTTGCCATGGCCAATTCAAGCCTCGGGGCCGTTCAATCGTTATTCTATCGCTCGCGACTTAAGCATTTGGAGATACAGCAAGATCCGGTGTTCGTCATCGGGCACTGGCGAACCGGTACGACGCTCCTGCATGAGCTGCTCGCGTTAGACCCCAGGCACACTTGCCCCACGACTTATCAGTGTTTTGTGCCTCGCCACTTTCTGTTAACGGAGCGATTGCTAAAGCCGTGGACCGGATTTGCCTTGCCAACAAACCGCCCGCCGGATCAAATGCGAACGGCGTGGGACGCGCCGCAAGAGGACGAATTCGCACTCTGCAATCTAGGAGTTCCCAGTCTCTACGCGACCATCGCTTTCCCCAATGGTCAGCCAGCGTTCATGGAGCACCTCACGCTTGAGTCTGTTTCAGCGTGGCAACGTGAACAGTGGAAACAGACCTGGATGACTTTCTTGAAGTGTCTCTACTACCGCAAGCCCGGCCGAATGATCCTCAAATCACCGACCCACACCTTTCGTCTGCCCGTGTTGTTAGAGATGTTCCCTAACGCCTGCTTCATCAACCTAGTGCGTCATCCCACGACCGTGTTCCTCTCGACAGTGCGGTTGTGGAAGTCGCTGTTCACAACGCACGGCTACCAGACACCGCGTTTTGCTGGTCTGAATGAATTCGTGTTCGCGACGTTCGTGCAGATGCACGAGCGTTTGGAAGCAACCCGCAGCTTGGTTCCCTCAGGTCGATTGATTGATGTTCATTACGAGGAGTTGGTTGATGATATGGTGGGAACAATGCAGTCAATCTATGAGAAGCTGCAGCTCGGTGACTTCGATCGAGTTGGGCCACTGATTCAAGAGTACGTTTCAGCGCACCGCGACTACCAACCGAATCGACATCAAGCGACGTCGGAGGTCGAATCGGAGGTGTACGCAAGATGGAAGCCGTACTTTGAGAAGTACGGCTATTCATCAACGTTGCTGCCGTCATCGTCGCCTTAGCCTTTGGGCTTAAAAGTCAAACACGTTCTCGCCTAGAACACGGTCGAAGGCGCGGTCGCTTAGAAGTTGTCGAGCAGCATGTATCAACTTGGCCTGCGCGCCGATCAAGTAACGAGTTTTCGGTCTTCGACTTGCTAACGCGCGTTCGATGACCTGGGCGACTTCGAGTGGCGAATGCAACCAGCCTTGCCCGTTAATCAAGCGACGCAGCTTGTCCAATGGTCCTCTTGGCGGTACTGAGATTCTCTCTACAAACGATTTGACGTGCTGAATCGTGGCCTCAAAGTCCTGGAAGTACAAATCCAATTGGTCCTGCGGATATTCCGCCAACTTTCGTGTGAATTCTTCGACCATCTTCTCACGCATCAATGGCGTGTCGGTTGGTCCCGGCTGGATGATCGACACGTGCATCCCCCACGGCCGTACCTCCATTCGCAGCGCGTCGGAAAATGCCTCAATCGCGTACTTTGTGGCACACGTGGTGGCATGGTATTTGAATGTGCACCGCCCATTCACCGAACTCATATTGATGATCCGGCCTGCCGCCTGCCGTAGCAGCGGCAGAAATGCCTTGGTCACGGTGACCACACCGAGATAACCGACCTCGATTTCACGACGAAACACTTCGAGCGACAATACTCCTATCGGCCCGAGATTTTCGTCAGCGGCATTGTTGACCAGACCCGCAAGCCGCAATTCTCTCGCGGATAGCGTCTCTTTGACGATCTCGGCGGCACGAGCGATATCGTTTTGTTTCGTGACATCTAGAACGACAGGAAGAAGATTTACATCGTGGCCAACGGTCTCTGTCCACGTATCAGCCTGCTGCTGTTGCCTGACTCCTGCGAAGACAAAGTATCCTTTCTCATGGAGGTACTTGGCAGCCGCCGCACCAATACCCGAAGTCGTCCCAGTGATTACCACGGCGTCTCGCGGATTGTCGAAACCTTGCATGTAATGACGTCTCGTATTCCGCGGGCAAGCTATGCGGAGAAACCACTGATGTCATGCTGCCATCGGAATTCGCAGCCCAACGATGCCGGCCAAAATGAGCACAACGCACGCGATGCGAAATGGGTGAGTCGATTCACCGAATAGTAGAATTCCAAAGATCAAGGCCCCAACCGCGCCGGCTCCGTTTAGCACCATGTAGCCAGTTCCGACAGGCAACGTTCGGACTGCTTGCGCGAGCAACACAAAACTGATCACGGAGGCTATCAGTGTCACAAGGCTTGGCCAAAGCCGCGTGAATCCCTCGCTATACTTCATACTTACAACCCATGTCACTTCAAAGACACACGCGACAAGTAAATACATCCAGCCCATGATTGAGTCCTTAAGGATTCAGCGATCCAACCGTCTCGCATTCTAACGGTACGTCTATGATAACACGGTTGACCACGAGCACGTGCAATGTGCGTACGTGGGCAAGAGTTCCGCAACCGTCTCATCGCAACGATGGTTTTGGCGTTGGGGGTGTCTGGAGGAGGTGAATTCGTTTGGTGCGTAGTCCAGGGAGAGCCGTTCCGGAAGCGTCTGCGGGCCAGCCACGCGCGTGTTCAAGCGGTGGCGATCGACATGTCACCGGCCTACATCCAGGCGGTGGAGAAACATCTGCCGGACGCAGACCTGGTCTTCGATCACTTCCATCTCGTCAAGTTATTGAACGACAAGCTCACGCAATTGCGACGTGACCTGTATCGCGAGGCCAAGGACAAGTTGCACAAACGCGTTGAAAGGCCCAGCCTTCTTGGCACCTCAGTTGGTAGTACTGTGTCAATCGTTGGCATCCGGCAGAGCGGGGTTGCCCGGCAAATTCACTTCGCCAATGACTTCGGAGACATAGCCAACTCGCAGTTGCGTCTCGCCTGGTTTCACTCCGGCCAAC
This sequence comes from Planctomycetaceae bacterium, assembly GCA_002726245.1. Taxonomy (GTDB): domain Bacteria; phylum Planctomycetota; class Planctomycetia; order Pirellulales; family Pirellulaceae; genus PBSM01. Next base: position 8,474 of record PBSM01000227.1, read on the forward strand.
AAACGAATTCGCTGAGGGCCAAAGTCGTCTTCGTCCACTTCGGCGTCCCACGCACCATCTTTCCAGATCTCGACATTGCGTATATCGCAAACTCCATCCGCGATCCCAGCGAACGCCGCCATCGGACCGAATTGCTTCGGCAGTTCTTTGGGCTGACCTAGCAGCATTAGCATGTACGGGCTCCACGGTTTGTACTCCGTAGGACGACCGTCATCGCGCATCGCTGGCTGGACCGTGAGATCGATGGAGTACCAGTCGCGAGGCCCGTCGTAAAACAGGTCGGCGAGTTCGGGGTCCATCAACTCATTATCATCCAACTCATCATCGTCGTCGTCATCTTCTTCGAAGTCTTCGTCGTCGAAGTCCTCATCGAAATCGTCGTCAAAGTCATCGTCGTCGTCCGGTGGTGGCTCGTCTTCGGGTTGAACCGAGTGGACCTCAATCGTGGCACCACGGAGTGCCTCGCCACTGGCGTCCATCGCTCTCTTCAGACGACGAACAATAAGCAAACCGACCAGCTTCGGCGCGAACTTCACCAAAACGACGACGGCAACGATGACACCAAGCAGTCCCCATATGCCACCGTACTGAAACGCCAACACCGCACCTACCATCAACAGGACAAGCAGAGTGACCAGGAACAACATGAGCTTTCCCACGACAGACTCCCATCGAGAGGATACGACGAGTTAGACGAGAGGGACGCCGCGAGTATACTGGTCCGAAACGGCCAAGCAAGTGCTTGCACTGGCGAGGCGTGTTTGCAGGTTCGGGTTTTGCGGTTATCGTTGAAGCCGGCCTTGCGTTTGCTGCACGTTCCTATTTGCCGACGGTCTCACTGTGTCTGAATACGACTTGCCACAATCGCCGAGTGACTCGAACGAGGACGGGCCATTCAAGGTTCAATTGGCTTCGCGTGTGTTGCGTTTGCCGCCGTACTTATTCGGCCGTATCAACACGCTCTTGTACGAGAAGCGGCGGGGCGGTAGCGACGTGATCGACTTGGGTATGGGAAACCCGTCCGATCCGCCTGAGGACCTCGTGATCGAGAAGCTGGCCGAAGCGGCTCGTGATCCGGGCAATCATGGTTACAGCAAGTCGAACGGAATTCTGAATCTGCGTCGCGAAGTTGCCAGCAAGTACGTGAAGAAGTACGGCGTGCGGCTCGATCCGGATGCGGAGGTCATAACGTGCTTGGGATCTAAAGAGGGCTTCAGCCACATGTGCCTGGCATTGATGGGACCGGGTGACACAGCGATCGTCCCGTCGCCGTACTTTCCGGTCCACATGTATGCGGTGGCGCTTGCCGCCGGCAACGTGATCGCTCTAGAAGTAGCTGACAGCGAGACATTCCTATCCAACATCGCCTACACCTGCCAGCATCTCTATCCCAAACCGAAGCTGCTGATCGTCAACTATCCACATAATCCGTCTTCAGTCGCGATCGAACCGGAGTTCTACATCGACGTCGTGAAGCTCGCGAAGAAGTACGGGTTCATGGTGATCAGTGACTTCGCGTATGCGGATGTTGCGTTTGAAGGATACCAACCGCCCAGTTTTCTTGCCGCTCCGGGCGCACGTGAAGTGGGTGTTGAGTTCACGACGATGAGCAAGGGCTACAACATGGCCGGCTGGCGAGTCGGTTTTTGTTGCGGAAACTCTGAGATGATCCGCGGGCTGGGTGTGATCAAGGGATACTACGACTACGGCATGTTCCAAGCCGTCCAAGTCGCCGCAATCATGGCTCTGCGGCATACCGATGCCGCAGTAGAAGCACAGTCACTGATCTATCAAAAACGCCGCGACGTCTTGGTCGATGGATTGCGGCGAATTGGCTGGGACATCACGCCGCCTCGCGCCGGCATGTTCGTCTGGGCCAAGATCCCCGAACCGTGGTCGAGCCAGATGAACACGATGGACTTTGCCATGATGTTGCTCGAACAAGGTGACGTCGCGGTCAGCCCCGGGAGTGGCTTTGGCCCCGCTGGCGAAGGCTACCTGCGGTTGGCTCTGGTGGAGAATGAGAATCGCCTGCGGCAAGCCGTTCGTCAGATCGGCAGATGCCTTGATCGCGAATCCAAGTTAGTGAAGTCGTAGGGAAGACAATCGCTCTGCCACCAAGCGAGGTGTGCTACAGCAGCGCTACCGCGGACTCGGCCTCTGCTGGAGAGGCTGTGGTACGTTACGGGCTTTAGAAGCTGCTTGGTCCTGTGAGAGCGGACCACTCGCGAGTATAATGTCGGCCGTTTGCAAGAAAACAAAGGGCTCTTGATCGCCGAATCAAGAACCCTTCGCAGAATTGGCTGTCCGGGCAGAGGTAGACCCCTTTCCGGAGACCCACAGCCGTATCCATCGTATCGGGATAACGAACCTCCCAACTTTAGGTGCGGTCAGGATTAACGACGACCTGACCGAAACGAACCGAATCTGGAAGCGAGTATGGCAACCGCGAAATTGGCGCTCGAGGATAGCACTGTCTTTACCGGCAACGCATTCGGAGCCGAAGGCGAAGTCGATGGCGAAGTCGTATTCAACACTTCCATGACGGGGTATCAGGAGATTCTGACCGACCCCAGTTACCGTGGTCAGATCGTCACGATGACGTATCCTGAGATCGGGAATTGCGGGGTGAACGTCGAGGACGTCGAGAGCCAAAAGCCGCATCTGGCCGGTTTCATCGTGCGAGAATGCAGTCGCATCGCGAGCAATTTCCGCTCGGACGGCGAACTCGACGCGTATCTCAAGCAGCACGGCATCGTCGGCTTGGCTGAGATTGATACGAGGGCACTCGTTCGGCGTATCCGTATCCACGGAGCGATGAAGGGTGTTCTGTCTACCATCGATACGGATGACGCCAGCCTTGTTGCTAAGGCCAAGGCAAGCCCAGGTTTGGTGGGCCGGGATCTAGTCCGCGAAGTCCTTCCCGAGCAGCCTCGACAGTGGGGTGAAGGGCTTAGCGAATGGGCCAAGCTGCCAGGTGAAAGCGGTGCTAGTCCAGGGGACGAATTGCATGTCGTCGCCCTGGACTTTGGCATGAAGTGGAACATTGCCAGGCATCTCCGAGACATAGGCTGTCGCGTGACGATCTTGCCCGGTACGGCTTCTGCCGAAGAAGTGCTAACTCAGAACCCGGACGGTGTTTTCCTGTCGAACGGGCCCGGTGATCCGGAGCCGCTCGATTACGCCATCGAGACGATCCGAGGAGTTGTCGGCAAACAGCCAGTCTTCGGGATCTGCCTTGGTCATCAGCTCTTCGCGCTGGCGTGCGGAGCCAAGACCTTCAAGCTGAAGTTCGGGCATCGAGGAGCGAACCAGCCGGTGCAGAATCTCGACACCAGTGCGGTCGAAATCACAGCTCAGAATCACGGCTTCGCGGTCGAGGAAGAGTCACTTCCCAAGTACCTCGAGATCACGCACCGCAACCTGAACGACAACACGATCGCCGGGCTACGGCATCGAGAACTGCCCGCGTTCAGTGTGCAGTATCATCCGGAAGCATCTGCGGGACCGCATGACAGCGAGTATCTCTTCCATCAGTTCCGCCAGTCGATGGCGGCGGCCGAGGTATAGTTTCCAAGGCCGCTCATCCACCGGTCATGTCTCGTTCGGCTTGTTACGCCATCAATGGGCTCCGGCCGGCCGCACGTCGCGCATCAGCAACTTGTCCCGCGTGAAAAAGCTCATGTGTGTTGACATAGCGGCAAAGCAAGCACCGACGGTGGCGAAAAGTGGGCCGAACTCCTCTGGTGCATGTGTCGGCTTGCCGAGGTCTGCTTCGCTGAGCGAATCGAGATGCGCGAGTGTGGCGCCTCTGATCTCCTCGAACTTCGCAAACAGTTCGTCCATTGAGGGGTATTGACTGGCGTCAGTCGTTGGCGTCACACCCATCGAGAAGGCGACTTCAAGCTCCGGAAAACGATTCGGTTGGCCGAGGATAAAGCCGTCAAGCAGGTCGCTTTCGGCGCGAACGATATGCCCCAGCACCCATAGCGGATGATTGCCGCCGTCGGGTGTGGGCTGCGTCAGCGGTGCATCCTTCATGTCGCCGATCAGTCCCATCGCCCAGCCCTTACTATTTTCCAACGACATCTTTATGTATTTGCACTTTAGGAGATTTTGGTGCTGGCGTTAGCTCGCCGTGGAGATTGATCTTGGTGAAAAACGTGGCTCTCCACGATGTTGTGGGTTTCTCA
>PBSM01000228.1 GCA_002726245.1 Planctomycetaceae bacterium
CCGGCCCGCCCTTTCAAGTGACCGCCAACATTTCCGCCTTGCCTTTCGTTCGCAGGCTCACGAAACGCAAGGCGGCAATGTCAAACAGTTGAAAGTACAGAAAGAAAGTTACACCACCCCTCTTGAGTGGTAGCGACTGACAACCGATAGCTGAAAGTCGCTCCACCGCTTACGCCGTATCTTAGATCGCGCACGCGGACCATGAAGGCACCGTCCGTGGGAGCGGTCCAAGTGATTCGACAGACGCCATCTGTTGTCTGAACACTCGACGATGCGGCTAACTGCTTTCCTTCCGCATTCAACAGCGAGATCGTCGGCAGGCACTCGCTGGCTGGTCGCGTCGCCCAGCACCAAATCGAGTACTGCTGCTTGGCGACCGCTGCGAAAGAAAACCAATCTTGATCATCCGCACGACTCAACTGGCCATCGACGGTCTGCGGGATCGATAGAGCTTGTGCTTCGTCCAACGAGTCGTTCGCCTCTTGATCGCGCGTGTTGGGAAACGAGTCAACCGCCAACAAAACAGAACCCGTCAGTTGGTCATTCTGGTAGGCCACGGGGGCGTTCGCGTCTTTAGGTAATTGAACCTGAGCCTTTGTTATGTTCGCTTTGCCAGTTCCATCAAGCGAATAGACTTCGAGTTCCTGGTTTGTGCCCGCCTGTCCGCCTGCTGGAAACGTATACAACAAGAACGGCTTTTTCGTCAGATTGATCCGGTACACGCAAGCGGGGCTACCATGGAACGTCACGTTTGCGATCCGAAGAAGATACTCGCCATCGTGTGGCGCGCGCAGCACAACGATTGGATCGTCGCCGCGGTGGGCTTCATCGACTTGCAGTGACTTACCGACGGCATCGAGCAGTTCGACCAGTGGATCCAATGCCGAACCCAGACGCCGCGCAACCATCTCGCAAGAGATGACATCGCCGGCCTTTGCTGCGAAACGGAAGCAATCGATATCGCGCTCACCATAGATCTGACCGTTGACAGTGATCGGCAACTTGATGCTCTCCGCTTTATCGGCAACGGAATTCGACTCGCGCTCGATGTACTCCGGCAGATCGCCGATGATAAATGGACGTGATCCCGTGCCGCCTTGTCCCGAGCTCAATCGCCAAAAGACCGTGCCAAGTGGAGCGTCGGCAGCGATCTCAACCTGCGACTGCCATTCGCGAGGGTAGGTGACTGGGATTTCGGTCGGCAACCGACGCGGGGACGTTTCACCGACAAACGGCGCGTATTCTTCAAGCAGTTGTGGAGTCGTCACGCCTTCGCCCTGCCAGTGGAATCGTGTCAGCGGCGGAGCACATTCAGTACCGACTCGAAGAACCACCTTGGTCCCTCGCCGACCACCCATAGGGAAGATGTGTGTGCTCGAAGGATCATACCCCGGCTTGGGTTGTGCGACGGCCGCCGATGTGAGACACGCGGCTAGTGCAAACGCAATGAGAAATCGTTGTCGGTTCATAGTTTTCATGTAGCCATCACGCTCCGCGTGATGAAAGCGGAATCGCAATATGCTTCTGCATGTCGCGAACGGTTGCGAAATGGAAATGCAATTGGCGAGTCCGCTTTCATCACACGGAGTGTGATGGCTACTAGATAAGTTCCGTAATCACCTTGCCGCCATCGACCAAGGGAACGGGGCGGTCGAGCGGAGTGTGTAGTATCTTTTGATGATCGATGCCGAGCACGTGCAGGATCGTTGCGCACATGTCTTCGGGAGTGATAGGACGATCGGCGACCGACGCGGCTTGTTTATCGGTCGCACCGATTACTTGCCCCGCTTTCACACCTCCACCAGCCATTAGAATCGAGAACGCGTTCGGCCAATGATCACGACCATCTAGCTCGTTGATGCGCGGAGTTCGGCCGAACTCGGTGGTGACAACGAGCAGTGTCGAGCCCAACAAACCACGTTGTTCGAGATCATTCAACAACGCGGGAATCGCCTGATCAAAGCTGGGGCACAGCAGTTCCCGCAAGCTATAGGTGTTCTTGCGATGCGTGTCCCAGTGACCATTCTCGATGCTCACAAAGCGGCATCCTGCTGCGACCATCCGGCGAGCCAGCAAACAGCACTGACCGATACTGGTCATGCCGTATTCTTCACGCACTTCGTCTGACTCGCGAGCGATGTCAAAAGCCTCTTTCGCCGCCTTGGACGTCATCAGGTCGTAAGCTTTCTCATAGAAAGCGTCGAGTGAGCGGACTTGCTTGCCGACTCGCTCCACTTTCTGTTCGAGAGCGTTGATCTTGCGGAGGGCTTCGCGACGCCGACCGCCTCGAACGTCGTTCACCCCGATTGGCAAATCGATATCGCGCACGGCAAAGTCCGGCGCGGCGGGATCGGCTTCGATCACGAACGGTCCGCGGCTTGCTCCGAGAAAGGAAGGACCGCCGCTATTCAAAAAGTTCGGTACCGAAATGTAAGGCGGCAACGCACCCGGCTCGGCCAGGTTGGCAACGACCGATCCGAGGCAAGGATGTTGATTGTTGTTCTGGTTGCCGTTGAAATCGCCAACGCCCGCCTTCTTGCCAGTCATCATCACGTGAAACCCGCGACCATGATCAGAATCGGTGTGCGTCAGGCTGCGAAGAATCGAAAACTTGTCAGTGACTCTCGACGTCTTCGGCAAGACGTCACCGATCTGAATTCCGGGAACAGCAGTATCAATCGGTTCGAAGTCACCCCGGATCTCGGCAGGAGCATCCGGCTTCAAATCCCACATGTCCTGATGTGGCATTCCACCTAGCATGAACAAAAAGATGCAGTTCACATCGCGCTTCGCAGACTCGGATGCGCACGTTTGCTGGAGCTGCAAAAGATGTGGAAGTGTCAATCCACCGACGGCACCGACTTGAAGGGCTTGGCGACGAGTGAGAGCTTGTTTTTGCATCGAATCAATTGCTTTCAATGTAGCCCCGACACTCCGAGACGAAGCTCGCCTCACGGAGTGCCGTGGCTGCATTAATGACATTAGTGAATGAACAAGAACTCATACGAATTCAACAAAGTCCATAAGAAGTCTTCGGCTGCCTGACGTTGGTTGCTTTGAGCAAACAACTCGGCGGCGATCGTTCGTTCTTTCTCGGATGCGTGCCGCGCGAGTGCAGCGAAGCATAAGTCGGCTGTAATCTCGTCTTGGCTCGCACCTCGCGAGATTAGAGCGGCGATGCGTCCTTCGGGCGAAGCAATCTTCGCGTCGATCTCGGGTGCGTTGAGTAAGTGTAATGCTTGTGCCATGGTCGGATCACTTGACTTGGCACATTCGCAAGGCGATTCGCGTTCACTGCGTCCAAACGTGTCGAGGAAATAGGACGGCAGGCGGTTGTCCCACAGTTCGATCGATCGCGTGCCATGAGCTGCACCAGCGAAATGCTCAGGCGAACCAGTGGCTTGCGAGATGGCGTCGAGCAAGACTTCAGCAGGCAGCCGTTTTACCAGATGATGCGAGAAGTTCTGTTCGTCATCGAAGCTCGTCCCATTCGTCTCACTCGATAGCTGATAGACGCGAGAGGTCAGAATCAGCCCCATTACAGCCCGCAGGTCATATCCGCTCTCCACAACTTGCTCGGTCAAATAGTTCAAAAGCGGCTCGTTGGTAGCGGGGTTCGTCGAGCGCAGATCGTCTTCAGGTTCGACGAGCCCGCGTCCCATGTAGTGCTTCCACAACCGATTCGCCACCAACTTAGCAAACCATGGATTCTCCCGAGCCGTCAGCCAATCGGCGAGATGGACCCGCGGATCGCCCTCGATGTGCTCAAGAGGCTCGCCGTCCAGCGGTCGAGTCGGGATGGGCTCGTTCGTTACAGGCATCTTTGCCGGCGAGTAACTTGACGCGAAGATAAACTCACGATTACCCGCCAGCTTCTTCCGCTGGACGCCAGTGAAGTAACCCGCCAGCCCGTAGAAGTCGTCTTGTCCCCACTTCTCGAACGGATGGTGATGGCATTGGGCACAATCGAGTCGAATGCCCAGAAAGGCTTGGCTGACGGTCTTCGTCACGTCTTGTGGCGTTCGCATGGCCCGGTAGAAGTTTACCGGACCGTACTTGCCGGAGTTGCCAGTGGCGGTGAGCAACTCGCGAACCCATTGATCGTACGGTCGGTTGGAAGCAACTTGCTGCCGCAGCCAGCGGTGAAACTCAAAGGCTCCACGTTCGCCGAGGTTCGCTGAATTGACGAGCAGCACATCTGACCACCTCAACGCCCAATAGTCGGCAAACTCATCGCGATCCAAAACGTCTTCAATCGCCTGGATGCGTTTGTTGGGTGCAGGGTTGTTGGCAAAGGAAGTTGCTTCTTCGAGCGTGGGCAGTGTCCCGATCGTATCGAGATAGAGTCGCCGGAAGAACGTCGCGTCGTCGCACAGGTTCGACGGCTCGACGCCGAGCTTCCGAAGCTTCGTCCGAACGTGATCGTCGATCGGATTGTAAGCAATGAACTCGGGCGGGTCGTTGCCCGCGGTAGGTCGAGGCACGACGATACGAATCGCGCCGACGTGTCCCATATAATTGACGGTGATCGCAGCTTCACCAAGTCGGCTGCCCGTTGCAATGTGGCCGCGCTCATCAACTTCGGCGATCAGGTCGTCGTTAGTCCCATAGCTGGCGGCATGAGTAACATCCCGCCGACCGCCGTCAGAGAATACAGCGGTGACCAAGATCCGTTGGTTTGCTTGCGTGCCCATCAACCGCTCGGCCGGCTCGATCTCGATCCTTGTCAGCCGCGTCGCGTCATCGCTGCCCCACGAACTGCCTTGCGCGATCCACTCGCGAATTAACTTGGCATCCATCGAATTGGGCTCCGCGCGTCGCCCGCCGCCATGTGGCATTAAGCCAACAGCTTTCAAAAGCAGTAAGCTGCGATCTGGCGCGGCCGGGAATATGCGGCGTCCGCGACCCTCTTGAACCAGTGCGCGAAAGTCTGCTCGTGGATTGTGTCCGAATATAGAAAGCCTGAAGCCGTTCTGGCCAGATTGCTTTCCATGACATCCGCTGCCGTTGCAACGCAGTTTCGAGAACAGCGGGACAATATCGTTCTCGAAATGAACCGGAGGAAACCGGTCGGCATCCGCCACAACAACGGGAACGCGAGCCTCGAGCGAGCCGTGCCGCACAATCAACTCGGTTTGACCATCCCGCAAACGTCGCAAGATGCCTTCGTTGAACGTGGCAAGCGAGGGTTCGGCGAGTTCAGCTTGAGCACGGTCTGTCAGATCGAATTGCTTGCCATCCACGGATTCTGCCGTGACGAGAATCTGTTGTCGCCGATTCGAGCCTGTTAGACGGATCTGGTCGGGCGAAACACGCAGCGCGCGGATCGGCGTATCGTCAGCCGAGAGGATGGCTACCTGAAGAGCTGAAACGAGGAACGCAAGTGTGAAACGCCGGGGCATGATTGGGGAGCCGACAGGATCGAGAATCGCACGCACCAGTCTAATCGTTTTCGCCTCGCAAGTCACATTGAATGCGCCGCCCTAAACGCAAAACTCACGACAGGCAAGTTCGGGGATTCGAGCGTCAATGACCTCATGTTGCGCCTCGCGTGTCATTCTGTAGCACCACAACACCGTTGGTCAGAAATGCTCAGGGAGGATGTTGCCAAGAGCCATCGTCTTTCGGCGGAGAGCCTCGCAACAATGAAGTGCATCGGATTCGCTTGGCGGTTGAAATCAAATGCTGGTAGAATCGCCCCGGTGCAATATCACAGCTACGATTCAGAGTGCCATGGCTTTGCCAGTGTTTCGATGATACCGGAGGTTGAAGCGTGTTGAAGATCGTTGGATCGCCTACCAAGGCTTGCGATGGCGTTACGCGGCGAGAGCTAATGCGAGTTGGTGCGCTGTCGTTGTTCGGCGGCGTGTCGCTGCCAAATCTCTTGCGGGCCTCAAGAAGCGTTCGAGAGGGTAGCGCGAAGTCGGTCATCCTGATCAATCTCTTCGGAGGCCCTCCGCACCAGGACATGTTCGATCTGAAGCCGGACGCACCTGAGAACGTGCGAGGTGAGTTCAAGCCGATCGAAACATCCGTTCCTGGCACGCAGATCTGTGAACTGCTGCCTGAGATCGCGAAGATCATGGATCGCGCGACCCTGATCCGCACCTACTCACACAGATACAACAGCCACAATCCGTATAACGTTTTGACGGGCTTCGACGGCGGCAACGATCGCGAGAATTACTTTGCCAAGGCAACCGATCATCCCAGCATCGGATCGGTCTGTCAGTTTCTTGACATCGGCACGAACGACATTCCTCGTTACGTCCTCATGCCCGCGTTCCCTGGTTACACGCAGGCTCTGCGCCGTGCCGGCCCGTACGGCGGCTACTTGGGAAGCCAATACGATCCGCTGTTCACTGTTTGCGACCCCAAGCTCGCACGCGAGGCGAAAGGCGACTACGACGCGGTGGAAGCGATAGGCACACCGACGCCACCTTCTCTCGGTGCGCTGCCGGAGCTGACTGCCAGCCGACTCGATCGTCGCCAATCGCTATTACAACAATTGGATGCCGGCGTGCGCTCGTTTGAGGCAAGTGTCGCGTCGCGCCGAATGAATGAGTTCAAGAGCAAAGCCTTCTCGCTTCTAAGCTCGTCAAAGACCCGAGCGGCGTTTGACGTTGCGAGTGAGGCGCAGCAAGTGCGAGATCGCTATGGCAGCAATCTCTGGGGTTCGAGCACTTTGATCGCGCGACGTCTGGTCGAAGCGGGATCAACCTTCATCACAGTCAATTGGGAATCGAAAGGTGCGAATCACTGGGATTTACACCAGAACAACTTCGGCATGTTGAAGGTTCATCTTCCGCAACTCGATCGCTTGGTTTCCGCTTTGGTTCGGGATCTGGAGGAGCGTTCGCTACTCGATCAAACGCTCGTGGTCGTCATGGGCGAAATGGGGCGCACACCAACGGTCAACAAGAACACCGGGCGCGATCACTGGCCACAATGCGGCTTCTCGCTGCTTTTCGGTGGCGGCACGAAGCGAGGATGCGTCGTTGGCGAGACCGACAAGCACGCTGCTTATCCCGTGGAACGCCCCGTCTCGGCCGGCGATATGGTCGCGACGATCTATGAACTGCTCGGAGTCGATCCGCAGCTCACCGTTGAAGACCTCAGTGGCCGACCCGAGCGCATTGCACATGGCGGCCAGCCAGTTCGCGAGGCGATTGCTTAAAGTAGCCATCACGCTCCGCATGATGAAAGCGGCGCGGCGAACAACATTCTCCTGCCAATCGGGCTCGAACCACCAGCCAACCCGACTTGCATTCCCGCTATCCTCACGCGGAGCGTGAGGGCTACGGACACACACCTACCGAAGCAGCATGATGCAAGAAGGCTTCGGGATAGCGATCGGTTCACCGGCCGCTTTCAAATTGCCAGTCTCACGATCAATCCGAAATACAGCCACGTTGTTGCTGGGCATGTTCGCGCAGATCAACAGTTCGCCCGTCGGTGTGATCGCGAGGTTCTGCGGTCCTTTGCCGAGACTCGGCTTGATTGCGATTAAACTCAATTGGCCATCATCGTCGAGCGAATAGGCCGCGATGCTGTCGTGTCCGCGATTCGTGCCGTAGAGGAAACGTCCATTGGGCGTGATCTTCAAGTCCGCGCAATGACTCGTTCCATCAAAGTCGTCCGGCAACGTAGAAGTCGTTTGCCGCTCGATGAGGATGCCGGTCTCCGAATCGTAGTCGAACAAGCTAACGGAGTTGTGAAGTTCGTTGATGACATAAACGTGCTTGCCGTTCGGATGAAATGTCAGATGCCGCGGCCCGGCACCGGGGAGTGTTCGGACAAAGGGCTGCCGGTTGGCCGTGATCTTCGCGCCCGTAGCATTTAGCCGATAACCGAGCACCTGATCTAGTCCCAGGTCGGCTGCGTAGACGAAGCGATTGTCGGGACTGACAACAATGCAATGAGCGTGCGGTCCCTCTTGACGCCCGGGATTCACGCTCGACCCAGCATGTTGAATGAACGAAGCCGCCTTGCCCAACGAACCATCTTGTTGCACGGGAAGAGACGCAACACTGCCGGTGGAGTAATTCGCGACGAGAACTGCTTTACCCGACGCGTCCACATCGAGATAACAGGCGGCCGTTCCGCGAGCTGATTGTCGGTTCAAGAGCTTGAGCTTTCCGGTCCGCTCGGCGAGGGCGTAAGCGGCGACCTGCTCGTGCTCTTTGCCGCCGAAAGTCTTCGCGTGAATCGAGTAGAGATATCGCTGATCGGGTGACAGAGCCAGGAAGAAGGGATTCTCGACGTCGGTCGTTCGGTGAACCAGCGTCAGCTCGCCGCTCGTCTCATCCAAGCGATAGGCATGAATCGCACCCTCGTCTCCTATTGCGAAAGCGGAGATGAAAACCAGCGATTCGCCGGCCGCCGTGTCGCATGCAGTTGTATAGAGAGTCGTCGCAACCAACAGCGGGAACAAGTATCGCAGGATGTCGTAGTGCATGATTGCTCCGAGATAAATCTCGTGTCGAAGTTGGAACGGACAGCGGGGATCGAGTATAAACAAAGCTGTACGCTTTTGCCTGCCCGCTCTCCCCTCCCCTCCCCTCCCCTGAGCTAACGGAAGTAAAGGACGCGTGTTACGAACCTGCCTCGTTATCGCCGTTAGTCTTCTAAAAGCCGCTTCGTTGTTTGGCAGCGACGGGTCTATCGACTACGAACGTGAGGTCAAACCCGTTCTCAAGGCACGCTGCTACAGTTGCCACGGTGCATTAAAGCAAGAATCCAAACTGCGGCTAGATACGGGTGCGTCAATCCACCGTGGCGGAGAGAATGGACCTGCCGTTACGGTTGGCAAAGTCGAGAGCAGTCTGGTCGTCGAACGCATTGTAGCGGCCGATGAATCGGTGCGAATGCCGCCTGAAGGAGAAGCGCTCAGCGCGGAGCAGATTCAACTCATCAAGAGTTGGATCGAGCAAGGTGCTCGCTCGCCCGCCAATGAACAGTCCGAAGAAGATCCTCGCGAGCACTGGGCGTTCAAGAAGCCGAAGCGGTTGATACCGCCAGCGGTGAACAATGCGGAGTGGGTTCAAAATCCGATCGACGCATTTATCGCGGCGAAACACGAGCGACACGGGTTGGTGCCACTGCTTCCGGCCAAGAAGCAGATTCTGCTGCGACGTGTCTATCTCGATCTCATCGGCCTGCCACCGACTCGCGAAGAGTTACATGTCTTCTTAGCCAATGACTCTCCGGACGCTTACGCAAAAGTCGTCAATCGGCTGCTCGACAGTAAACACTACGGCGAGCGGTGGGGGCGCCATTGGATGGATGTGTGGCGTTACAGCGATTGGTATGGCCGACGCCAGGTCGGTGATGTGCGAAACAGCTATCCACACATCTGGCGGTGGCGAGACTGGATTATCCGGTCATTGAACGAGGATAAGGGCTATGACCAGATGGTCCGCGAGATGTTGGCCGCCGACGAACTGCATCCGACGGACGACACGCGCATGCCGGCTCTTGGATTTATCGTTCGCAACTGGTTCTCGTTGAACTACGACACATGGAAGCAGGATCTAGTCGAACACACAGGCAAAGCGTTCCTTGGTTTACGAATCAACTGCGCGCATTGCCACGACCACAAGTACGATCCCATCTCGCAGGAAGAGTACTTCAAGTTCCGTGCCTTCTTCGAGCCGCTCGAGTTGCGCCATGATCGTGTTCCAGGTGGGCCGGCATTAGCGAAGTACATCCGATACAAGGCCGGCGGCGGAGCCTCTTTGAAGCCCATCAAAGATGGTTTGCCTCGCGTTTACGATCTGACCCACGATGAGAAGACTTTCATGTATCGCTTGGGTGATACACGTGACCGCTTCGATCGTCCACCTGTTTCTCCCGGCGCGCCAGCCCTTCTCGGTGGAGACAAGTTGACGATTGAACCAATCGAGTTGCCGCCGGCCGCCTGGTATCCCGCTTTGAAGTCGTTCGTCCATGACGACGAGATCGGGCAGCGGCAAGAAGCGATCAAGTCGTCCGAAGCGGCTCTCGCGACGGCGAAATCGACGATCCAAACGTTTGAGCAGCAACTCGCCGAGGCGAAACAAGACCTTGCTTCGGTGGAAGCGAAGGCCGGCGAAACGCCGGACGCCGCGCCTCGATCGATGGCTGACTTGATTGCCTGGTGGCGATTCGAAGGACCGGACGACGACAGCGGCTTCCTTACCGATTCAAGCGACAACGGCCATACGCTGCGACGGATCACCGGGAGCGAACCTCCTGCCGCACTGTTCGCGTTGGCGAATGACGGCACGACGAAGGCGTTCTTGAAGTCGTTACCGGCCGAGGGAACTGAGAATAAACAAGCCGCCGAGTTCAAGCAAGTTCGGAGCTTCGCCTACCTCGCGACGACGGGAGGCTCCGACCTCTATGCCAATACGTTCACGCTGGAGGCGCTCGTCCACTTTGATGTTTCGAAGCGTAATTTCAACCGAACCATCGCGGACTACGAAGGTTCTTGGACACTGCTGCATCGAGGGCTGGACGATAAGACGTTTGAACTGCGATTGCGTTACTTCAACAAGCAAGGTCAACTCCGAGACGTTGCTACGGGAAGTTCCGCTGGGGCGAAGTTTGTGTTACAGACGGCCCACGACTATTACCTTTGTCTGGTGATGGGAGAGCAGAGCGTGACGTTGTGGGCTGCTGATCTCACATCACGGACTCCGTTGCAGTCGTTCCAGTTCTCTCGCAGCACTTCAAGTGAAGACTTCGCGGCTCTGGCCCAGCCCGCCGACAACGTGTCTTTCAAGATCGGCAACTCGGACGGAACCGGACGAGTTGTTGGGTTGATCGACGAAGTGCGATACACCCGCGGCGGATTGAGTGTTCAACAGATCGCGGCCGCCATCGGGCAGTCTGCCGACGCAGCCGTCCAACAAGCCGCCATGAGAGCCACGGATCTGAAGTCTCGCTTGACTTTGTCGCAGCTCGCACGAGCATCCGCTGAGACGCGACTTGCTTCCACGCAGGCCGGACTCAGGGCGACACAGGCCAGAATCGCGGCTGACCGAGCACGTCATGGAGCTGCCGAGAACGCCGATGACTCCGCGCGAGCAGCTTTCGCCGCGGAACAGAGAGCCAAGCTCGCCGGTCAACGCGCCAAGTTAGCAGAAGCTGAAAGGCTGCTCGTAGAGTATCGCGTTGCGGACAAACCCGATGCGAAGAAGGTGAAGCAGTCGGAACAGGATGCGGCAGCGGCTCGCAAAGCAATCGCGGCGTTGGAAAAGGATGCCGGGAAAACAGCCACCAACTACACGCCGCTTGGTCCTGAGTATCCGAAGACGAGCACCGGGCGTCGGCGAGCGCTTGCCGAGTGGATGACGAATCGTGATAACCCACTAACCGCTCGCGTTGCAGTGAATCACATTTGGATGAGGCACTTCGGTCGGCCACTGGTTGAAAGTGTGTTTGATTTCGGTCGAGCTGGCAAGAAGCCGACGCATCCCGAACTGTTGGACTGGCTCGCCGTCGAACTGATGGAAAGCGGCTGGAGCATGAAGCACCTGCATCGTCTGATCGTGACGAGCCAGACCTATCAGCAAAGTTCACGGTCCGGCGGCAGCGACCATCCGAACTTCGCGATCGACAAGGACAATCGCTTCTGGTGGAGATTCGATCGCCGCCGACTCGAAGCCGAGATCATTCGCGATAGTATGCTGCATCTATCAGGACAACTCGACTCGACGCTCGGCGGCCCTGAGATTGATCCGTCGGCCGAAGTGACGTCGCGGCGGCGAAGTTTGTACTTCGCGATCTACCCAGAGGCAGGCGGTACGATGCGGTTCCTGACGTTATTCGATGCGCCCGATCCTGGCGATTGCTATCGACGCACCGACAGCATCCTGCCGCAGCAGGCGCTCGCGATGTCCAACAGCGTGCTGTCTTTGAATCAAGGGCGACTGCTGGCCGACAAACTATCGAAGGAATTGGCGACGTCCGACACAACTGGCGACGATTTCGTTATTGCCCTGTTCGAGCACGCGTTGTGTCGAACGCCAACATCCACGGAACAACAGACCTGCTTGGAGTTTCTTACAACGCAGCGAGCGCTTTATGCGACCGCTAGTGCCGCCGAGCTGAAAGCGACCGCGACGAAGGATACCGTAGCGGCAGCAGCAAGCCCGGAGCAACGGGCACGCGAGAGTCTCGTGCGGACGTTGCTAAACCATAATGATTTCATCTCACTGCACTGATTGGTGTGCTTGAACGGTAGCAAGATGAACGACAACCATTGTCCCACGTGTGCGACTTCTCGGCGGACGTTCTTGTCCGATCTCGGCATGGGCTTTACCGGTCTCGCACTCGGTTCCATGTTGCACCGAGATGGCATCTCTCGTGCCTCGGAGCTTACGCCTTCGTCACCGACAGATGGCCAACATCATTTGGCGCCCAAAGCGAAAAGCGTGATCTGGATTTTCCTCTCCGGTGGTTACAGCCAACTCGAAACATTCGATCCCAAGCCAGCTCTGAATCGGTATGCCGGCATGACCTTCGAGGACACTCCTCTGGCGAACCCTCTCGAATCGCCCCTGCACGACAAGCGCTCACGAGCCGTTGTCGAGAAGGTACGCGAAAAGTTCGCGAAGATCTATCCGTTACAGATTGGATACCGCAAGCGAGGCGAGCTTGGCATCGAAGTCACCGACTGGTGGCCGCACCTTTCGACATGTGTCGATGACATCTCGTTTGTCCGCAATATGTGGACGACCGACAACGACCACGCGGCCGAGAACCAGATCCATACGGGCCGGCACAAACTGGACGAAACTCAGCCGAGCATCGGTGCTTGGGTGACGTACGGACTCGGTTCGCAAAACGAAAACCTGCCACAGTTCGTCGTGCTCGGCGGACCAACACGAGCCGATACCAAGGAATCGATCGACTCGTATTACCTGGGTCCAAAATACGCCGGCATTCCGCTGGCTCTCGATCCGAACAATCCCTTGCCGTACGGTCGACGCAGCAACGATGTGCTCGCCGCCGAGCAACGCAACGAGTTTGAGCTGGCCGGCAAACTGAATCGACTTGCAGCCATTGAGTATCCGGAAGACGAGGCTGTCAAGGCACGCATCAAGTCGTACGAACTGGCCTTTAATATGCAGATGGCGGTGCCTGAAGCGATTGGTTCCTCGCGAGAAACGACACAGTGCCAACAGCTCTACGGCTTGGATGACGCCAACACGAAAGTAGCAGGAGAACGTTTGCTCGCTGCACGGCGGTTGGTCGAGCGTGGCGTTCGCTTCGTCCAGGTCTATCCGAGTCCCTACGGCGTTTGGGATTCGCACCGCGCGCTCAAGAAGAACCACGCCAGTCAAATCTCCAAGGTCGATAAGCCGGTCGCCGGACTGCTGAAGGACTTAAAGCGTCGCGGAATGCTCGATGATGTAGTTGTTGTATTCTGCACGGAGTTTGGTCGCACGCCGGCCGTGGAAGAACGTGGCGGCGGAACCGACGGCCGCGATCATCATCCGCACGGCTTCACGGTTTGGTTTGCCGGTGCTGGTGTGAAACGAGGCCACATCCACGGAGCGACCGATGAACTTGGTTTCCACGCAATCGAGCCAGGACACTACGTTACTGATATGCACGCAACCGTTCTGCACTTGATGGGTCTCGACGGGCGTCGCCTCGAAGTACCGAGCCGGAAGCGATTGGATATGGACTACGGCAAGCCGATCACGGAGATACTATCGTGATCAGTGACGCTTTGCCGCTTCAGGCTTCTGTCCTAACGGGAATGTTATTGGTTGCGGCTGTGTTCGCCGATGATCCACAAGGCACGGTCGTCACACCGGGTGGCTCGATCGATCTCCTCAAAGCATGGCCCGAAATCGCCAAAGCTCCGAAGTCGGATTTGGCAACGATCGAATGCTTGATCCGTCCTGACGCCACCGCCATCGATCGGCCGCGATCCTTTGTCATCACACTGTCGAACAATGGCGGCAACGATGTCGCCGGTCTTGGCTTCATGATGAAGCAAGGCACGGTTCGTGCCAACGTCTTCGGAACGTATCTGGAATCGAATGAGAAACTGCCGCCTGACAAATGGAGCCATGTGGCATTGACCGTCAACACGAAGACGATCAACAAGCAAGCTAGATTGTGGATCAATGGCGAACTTGCAGCGGACGAGTTGGTTCTCGAACCTTGGCCGCAGTCGTTTGAGGTCGCTGAGATGTTGTCGGACAAGTGGAACCTGGGGCGGGTCTTCTCTGGACAGGTCGGCGATGTGCGCATCTCGCGGATCGTCTGCTACCAAGACTCCTTCGAGCCGCCGTCAACTCTCGCGGCTGACGAGCAGTGTGCGTTTCGGTTGGATGGAAGCCGCATTCCACTTGATTAAGTGCATCGTTGGAGTACCGCCTTCAGGCGGCTTTGACGAGCGACCGCAGAAAGGACCGGCTTAAGCCGGGACTCCAACGGGGAATCTGCTGTTCTCGGTCGTCGGCGGATATGAATAATCATGCGGCATGAGTTCGAAGGAGCGAATCACGTTCGGCGATTTCCAAACGCCAACTTCTCTCGCCGCTGAGACGTGCGACCGGTTGCGTCGTCGTTGTTTAAGACCTGCGTCGATCGTCGAGCCAACTTGCGGGATCGGCAACTTTCTGTTCGAGGCTTCGCGAACCTTTTCGACAGCGAATTCGTTGCTAGGAGCCGACATTAACCAGTCGTACATCACACAGACAGCCGATCGCTTCGACGACGCAGGGCGATCAGCTCGCATTATCCAAGCGGACTTCTTTCGGACGGATTGGGCCAAAACACTCGCCGCACTGCCGGAGCCCTTACTCGTCGTGGGCAATCCTCCTTGGGTTTGCAACTCGCGGCAGGGAACGATCGGTGCGGCCAATCTGCCGACAAAAGCAAACTCGAACAAGATGCGTGGCATCGACGCGATGACCGGTCGCAGCAACTTCGATATCTCGGAGTGGATGATTTCGCACTTGGTGGAAGCGGTTCGCGACCGAGTTGCAACGATCGCGATGCTGTGTAAAACGAGCGTCGCTCGCCGTGTGCTGGCATCTGCCTGGAAGAAAGACCGGCCCATCTCTCGTGCCGCGATCTATGGTATCGACTCGCGTGCGGAATTCGGGGTCGCCGTCGATGCATGCCTGCTTGTGATCGATCTCGACTCGTCGGCACAACGCACGCTGGAGTGTTCTGTTTACGACGACCTAAGTGCGAAAGAGCTGGCACACAGCATTGGCTTTCGAGACGCGAGAGTAACGGCGAATGCCGCGTATTACGATCGCTGGCGTTCTGTTCTGCAAGGGTCGCCTCGTCCGTGGCGTTCCGGTATCAAACACGACTGCGCGAAGGTGATGGAACTGCGAGGTGACGCAACTTTGCTTCTTAATGGTTATGGTGAGCATGTTGTCTTGGAAAGTGACTACGTATTTCCGATGCTCAAGAGTTCGGGAGTGGTGTCCAACGATCCGCACACAAGCGACAGATGGATGCTCGTACCTCAACGGATGGTCGGCGAAAATACCGGCCAGATCGAAGAGCGTGGGCCTGCGACCTGGAGCTATCTTCAGTCTCATGCCGACCGCCTGAAGCGCCGCGCGAGTTCTATCTATCGTGGCCGTCCACCGTTTTCGGTGTTCGGCGTCGGCGACTATACGTTCACACCTTGGAAAGTCGCGATCTCTGGTCTGTACAAACAAAGCAGGTTCACGGTCGTCGGACCTCGCGCGGGCAAGCCGGTCGTCTTTGACGATACGTGCTACTTTCTTCCTTGCGCCAATAGATCTGAAGCAAAACGGATCGCCAGCACGCTTAATGACGAATCCGCTCAACAAGCATTGTCATCGCTGATCTTTTGGGATGCCAAACGGCCGATCACAGCGGAGCTGTTGAATCGGCTTGATTTCGAAGCTCTTGGCAAAGATCGGTACCGCGCGACATAGTCGTTGTTTGCTCCGCGAACAATACGCTGATTGACGGAGCGAACCACGACGATCATTACCCTGGATCTTCCGCCCAGACTTGCGCGAGTTCCACGAGGACTTCGGCCGCTTGCACCATCTCGTCCAAACAAGCCCACTCGAGCGGCGAGTGTGGATTGTGTTGGCCGCTGGACAGATTCGGAGTTGGCAAGCCGCGCTCGGTTAACTGCGACCCATCGGTCCCGCCGCGGATGATGCTAAGCTTCGCTTCACGTTTCAGACGTTGATGCGCCAGTTGGGCGCATTTGACGGCGCGCGGCTCCTTCTCGAGACCATCCCGCATGTTGCGGTACTGAGGACGAGTTTCGACGGAGATGCTTGCTCCGCTGAACTGTGATTCGACTTCAGCAGCAACCTTGCGCAGCAACTCGGCTTGTTTTTCCAATCCCGCCGTTTCGAAGTCTCGTAAGATAATGCGGATCGTTACTTCTGCGACTCCGCCCTCGATTTGATAAGGATGCAGGAAGCCTTCTCGTCCCGAGGTAGTCTCCGGAGACAATGTCTCTCGCGGGAGACGGTCCACGAATGCTGAGGCCGCTCTGATCGCGTTGACCATCCGATCCTTGGCAATCGACGGATGGATATTAACTCCTCGGACGGTCACGACCGCTAGATCTGCGGAGAACGTCTCGACGTCCAGGTCGTTTGCGCCACCGCCATCCAACGTATAGCAAGCTGTGGCAGCGAGCTTCTCAATATCGACATAGTCGATGCCGCGTCCGATCTCTTCGTCGCACGTGAACAGAATGCGAACAGGACCATGCGTGATGTCAGACGTTTCCATCAGGCTTTGCGTGAGTTCCATGATGATCGCCAACCCGGCTTTGTCGTCACCGCCAAGCAGCGTCGTGCCGTCCGTCGTGATCAACGTGCAACCGTGAAGGTCATTCAGTTCCGGGTTCTCGCTGACACGAATCACCTTCTCCGGATCACCAGGCAGTACAAGGTCGCCGCCCGTGTATCCATTGATGACCTGCGGCTTCACATGGGCTCCGGTCGTCTCGGGGGAAGTATCGACGTGCGAGTTAAACGCCACAACCGGAGCCGACTCGGCGCCCCGGCTGGGTACTGTCGCCACGACGATTCCATGTTCGTCCTGCGCGGCATTGTCGATTCCCATTGCTTGCAACTCATCTACCAGCATCGCTCCCAGAGTCATCTGGCCGGGCGAACTTGGATACGTGTCGGTTCCCTCCACCGCTGTCGTATCGACTTGGACGTAACGAAGAAATCGGTCTAGCAATCTCTCGCGGTCAATCATTCAGATTTCCTTCAGTTTCAACTGCCATCGCGGAAGTTCGCACGAACCTTACAATACTGTGACGCCGCAAACAATCAGAGACGACTCGTTGCATGAAGCTGCTTGATCTGACGTTGGACTCGCCCGAAGAAAACCTCGCGCTCGACGATGCGCTGTTGGAGGAGGCTGAAGCCGGCCGACAGCAGGCGGACGTTCTGAGGTTGTGGGAAGCATCACGCCCCGCCGTCATCATCGGACGTTCTTCGCGGTACGAACAAGAGGTCGATTACGACTTTTGCGAGCAACATTCGATTCCGATTCTGCGACGATGTAGCGGCGGAGCATCGGTCGTGATCGGGCCGGGCTGCCTCATGTATTCCGTTGTTTTGGCATACAAGCAATGGCCACAGTTGCGAATGGTTGACGCAACGCATCAGTTCGTGCTCGGTAAGGTTGCGACCGCCGTGCGCCAGCTTGTTCCGAACTCGCGGCTGCAAGGAACGAGCGACCTCACGATCGATGGCCGCAAATTCTCCGGCAACAGCTTGCGTTGCAAGCGAGACCATCTGCTGTATCACGGCACGTTGCTGTGCGACTTTGATCTCTCCTTGATCACCGCCGCGCTGCGCACTCCGCCTCGTCAGCCGGAGTATCGTGATGGGCGCACACACGCAGCATTTCTCACGAACTTGAAAGTGCAAGCGCCGCGGCTCCGCGCCGAACTACAGAACGTTTGGCGAGCGAAGCAACAACTCGATGCGTGGCCGCAAGAAGCTGTTCGGACGTTGGTTGCCGAACGTTACGAGCTAGAAAGCTGGAACTGCCAGCGATGAGAGGCTTAGTCGGCGGCGCAAAAAAACGAGCCTTCGACCGGGGCAAGGTCGAAGGCTCTTGGGGCGGTGGTTGTCGGTTGGGGCAAAAGAATCCGACAACCATCATTCGACGTCGAGCCATTATTTTAGCTGATCGCCAAAGGGCTGCAACTCAACCATTCGGGTGGGTTTAGCACTTTTCCAAACTCGCTCTATATCTGTCGTCCCGTAGGGTTGAGACAGGCGAGACCATCGGTGGCAGCGGAGGTACTGCAGTCAACGATCTGCAAGATAGCAATTCATCTTGACGAAACTCAGGCAAAGCTGTTCAATGCGCGAACCTGGGTGGATCAAACTAGGTGGCCGACAACGGTAAGACGTGTAACACAGACCGTTGTGACCTGTTGATACACCCCTGGAAGACGGATGAGCGCGAGTTGCTTAGGCAGTTCGCGAGTTCACGAGAGTTCGTGAAAACTAGAGAGCCCTTCCCCGCCGGGCGCCGGGGAAGGGTCAATCACGGAACATGCTGCCCGAAATCAGGAGCCACACCGATGGCAACAAAGACGAAGACTGCAACGAAGTCAGCAGCCAAGAAGACGAAGACGACGGCGACTCGCTCCACGAAGAAGCGAACTGCTACAAAGAAGTCGGCGGCCAAGAAGACCACCGCCAAGAAGGCAACTACTACGAAGGCAACTGCCAAGCGGTCCCCGAAGAAGAAGACTGCCACAAAGAAAGTGACAGCCAAGAAGACTACCGCCAAAAAGGCGACGGCAAAGCGATCTCCTAAGAAGAAGACCGCTACGAAGAGCAAGACTGGCGCGAAGAAGAAGTAGGATGGGAGCTTGGCCCTTTGGGCGACTGACAGCAGTCAGTACTCCGACTCACAAACCCAACAGACCAGTGCCTTTGCGCGCTGGTCTGTTGGCTTTTTCCGATGCGACGCACTTCTCCGCGTTCCTCGGTCGGCTCTGAAGCCACGTTGACGAAACCTTAGGCTAGAGATAAGGTTACGTCTCGTTCGACCCCGCCTAATAGCGATTGCAATCAAGATGGCCGACCCGGCACGTGAAGCTCCCAAACGCTTTGAAGAGATGGACTTGTCGCCGGCGATGATGAAGGCGCTTGTGAAGGCGAACTATGAGGAGCCGACCCCAGTCCAGGCGGGTGTTATACCAACGGCGCTAGAGGGTGTGGACGTTATTGGTCAGGCACGAACCGGAACCGGAAAGACGGCTTCGTTCGTGATCCCTATCTTGGAGGATCTTCTTCCCAAACGCGAAGCTCCCGGACCACAGGGGTTGATTCTCGTTCCGACCCGCGAATTGGCTGTGCAGGTCCGCGACGAAGTCGTCAAGCTTGCCTCGGGACGTCGAATTCAGTGCGTTGCTCTTTACGGCGGGAAGCCGATTCGGGGTCAGATCGAGAAACTCAAGGATGGTCCGCAAGTGGTCGTAGGTACACCGGGCCGGCTGCTCGATCACATCGGACGCGGGACGCTACGTCTTGGTGATCTGTGGTGTGTGGTGTTGGACGAAGCGGATCGAATGTTGGATATCGGATTCCGTCCCGATATCGAGCGGATTCTGCGAAAGTGCCCAGAGGAGAATCGCCAGACGTTACTGCTTAGTGCGACGGTGCCTCCGCCTATCCTGCGTCTGGCCCAGCGCTACATGCACGAGCCGGTGACGCTCAATTTTTCGGAGGGCGATGTCTCGGTCGAAACAATCGACCAGCTTTATTTCACCGTCGATCATGACCGCAAGTTTGACTTGCTTGTGAAACTACTTGAACGCGAAAATCCGGCGCAAGCGATTATCTTTTGTCGCACGAAACGCGGAGTGGATCGCTTGTTGCGGAGGCTGTCCAAGAAGTTCAAGAGTGTCAACGCCATACACGGTGACATGCAGCAGAGTGCCCGCGATCGCGTGATGAAGAGCTTCCGCGGAGCCAAGTTGCAAGTGCTGGTGGCGACCGACGTGGTCGGACGTGGAATCGATGTGACGGGGATCTCGCACATCATCAACTTCGACGTTCCAGAGTTCTGCGACGACTACGTTCATCGTGTTGGGCGCACGGGGCGCATGGGACGCGAAGGCGTGGCGTATACGTTTGTCAATCCAGAAGAAGGCCCGCAGCTAACCCGGATCGAACAGCGTATCAACCGTTTGCTGAAGCGAGATGAGATCGAAGGCTTTGACGCATCAGCTCCCGTTATTGAGGAGCCGAAGAAGGAAAAGTCCGAGGCTCCGCCACCACCGGAATCGGCCATGAAGCGGCGACCAAAACGCTATCGCCGCGCGTTGTAGGCAGGCGTTTCAGTCAGCCGAGACAAAGATCTCACGCAGCGTTTGCGACGCCGAATCCCACTCGTCCGCAGCGGCCGCGAAATTGACCTCCATCCATTTGATCTCGCGCTCGGGCAGGGCTCGTGAGCGGGCTTCGACGCTTGGACTGACTGGAAACTGAGCACTCTGCCCACGAGCAAGTTTGGCTTCGACGTTGGGCGCGAGCAAATAGTCGATGAGCCTGCGAGCGTTCTTCGTGTTGCGACTGCCCTTGATAATGCAAAGCGTGTTCGGAATGGACAGAGACCCGAGTCCATCGACCTGCTGATCGGGGAACACGATCTCGACCGGCATGCCGTTGTCGATTTCGATGATGGCGTCGTCCGTGTCGGTGATGCCAAAAGCCAACTGCCCGCGTCCTACAGCGGCAGCAACTTGTTTGTTGCCGGAAAGGACGTCCGCGTTCTGTTTGACGGCTCGGAAGAAAGCCGTCGCTCGTGCGTTGCCCCAGGTTGCGAACAACACAGCAGCGTGAGTCGCCGTCGTACCAGCCAGTGGCTTTGCGATGCCGACCTTTCCTCGCCACTTCTCGTCCGTGAGGTCTTCGATCGAATCGGGGAAGTCGTCTTTCGAGACGAGTTCCGTGTTCACGATTAGCACGCGAGCGCGAGCTGCTAAGCCGAACCAATCGTGATCGGGAGACCGATGGTTGGCTGGGAAGGGCTCCGCGTTGGGCGCGGCGTACACGTCTAACAGGCCCATTTTCTGAAGTCGCAGCGTATGCAGAATCTCGTTGTTCCAGAAAAGATCGCAGCGCGGGCGATTCTGCTCTTGGATGATTGCCCTGACCAAGCCAATGGTCTTCGTCGATTCGATATCGTACTTGGCAAGGACTCGGACGCCGCTATCGCGCTCGAACTCGTTCAAGATCGGCTCGGAGAACTCTCGGTCGAGTGCGGCGTAGACAATGACTTCGTCATCCGCTGGCGACCAGCAACCGGTTACCGTGAGTATGAAAACTGCAATCACCAGCGCGCACGGCTGCTTTACGCATTTGATTCTCACATTTGACTCCGCTACTAATCGGCAACCACGACGCTAGCACCAAATGAAATTCGGGTGAATTTGTATAAACTTTGAAATCGAACGCTTTCGTCCCCTCCGAGCTTGCTCGGTGGAACAGG
>PBSM01000229.1 GCA_002726245.1 Planctomycetaceae bacterium
AATGAAATACCTCACCTTCCACAAGTAGAAACCCCGAAACCGATCTACTCGAATTTACAGAATGAGTGTTGCTTTATCGAAGGACTCTGGAGTCAGTTTCGATCCGATATGGTCCGACAACAAGCTCTCATCACTGTCGCTGGTGTTGGCGAACTCTGCGCTGATGTTTTCTGGCAGCTTGCGAATAGCACCGAGTTCATCGCCGTGTTCACGCGGGCAACTCCAAGTCACGGCTGGGTCGTACCTAACCGTGAGATCCCAACGTTGCAGTCAGTAAGCACAAAAGCTCTCACCGAAACCAAAATGGTGATTACCGCTAACCTGAAGATCAGCGACTGGGGTGATCGTGGGCTAGACAAAATCGTGCACACGTTTTGCGAGTACGTTCAAGCTGCTATCCATCATCAAGATGCCAACCGGACCGAAGAGGCGCTGCTGCACACAGTGTTTGGACTTGATTTGCTACTCGGCGGAGCGAAAGACGACGCGTTGACCAAAGTCCTTGCAGAGCGTGTTGGCTACCTTGCAGCAATTCCGCTTGGTGTAGATGCACAGGAAACGATCAAATTCGTTCGGGATACGTACGACCTGAGAAGCGGATATGCTCACCGGGGTGAACGCGGCACACTGGGTGCCATCGCCACTCGCTACGAGCGACTCAGCGAGATTGCAAATGTCGTCGTGTCGTTAGCGTGCTGGGCAAGGCAGCAACCGTGGTGCCAGGATCGCGACAGTTGGATACGTCGAATTGACCTGCTGAGGGCTCTCCACGACGCCTCAGATCCAACTGAGGATGTCTCGCAACAACTCGGACTTCACGCCATTAGACGTCCTGCAACGGGTAGAGGTTTTAGGATTGTCTGGGATGACGAAGCGACCTCCAATGTGGCGGATTGAGACAATAAGATTTGAGGCTCCATGACTGGTCGGATCTGGAACAATCGACACAGATCTTGGCTGGAGGGCAGATTACTGGTACCTCGCATCTTGGAGGCTACTCTGAATCGACTGGGCATATCGATCAGCGCGTTCGCATAGCGCCTCACCTACACCCAGCGATTCTAAGAGGGCGGGCTCTATACCGCTCGCGGTTGAAAGTGGCACTTTCTTCTGACGAGCGTCGGATAGGACAATCTTCTGTTACGTGGCGAGGCACGAGTCTATACCCGCCGCTCACAACCGGTAAGCCTTCTTCGACAGCTAGCAGACCGACGCAACTTGGCCGAAGTACAGCAGATGCCGGGGATTAACACCGGTTTAGCCACAGACCTGTGCTCGTGATCTCTGAGTCTGTTACAGAACTATTACACACCAGGTTACCGGCGTCTGCTTGCTGGACCGCGGAATCTCCCAGTCGCCGGACAATCGGAGCGATCCGTGCTAGCGATACGTCCCTTCCGTCCAACGTATTCGCTAAATCCGCTAAAGGTCACACATCCCACATCACGATACGACCTCAAGGAGGAACCAAGTGGACCCGCCACCTTCTCATGACCCAACCCGCCCGCCTCCAACTGGGTCGACGAAACTCCGCCAATGCCCGCCTCGACCGACCTCCGCCCAAACAGAGTAAGCCTCCTCATTGTCTGCACGCTAATCGTGATCAGCGGTTGCACGCGCGACAAGTACCGGCTGGCCGCCGATCGACAGGCCTACGACGTCATTGCTGAGCGGAATTGTGATCCCCGCTGGCACACGACTGATTGCAGCATCGAACTGGATCCTCGCAGCCGCTACTTCGATCCGTACGATCCAGATCATTCGCCGATGCCGCAGGATGATCCGGATTCGCACGAGTACATGCATCGTGTCAACGGGATGAAAGGCTGGAAGCATTGGCATGACAACGGTGAGCGGTTCGAATTGGAGAACCCGGCGTGGCGGGACGCACTCGCCGAGTACACCGAGACGACGGAGGATGGCGCGGTCAGACTCACCATCGATTCCGCCGTCCAACTCGCCTACGTGCACTCCCCGACGCATCAAAGCCAGTTAGAGACGCTCTATCTCTCGGCATTGGATGTCACGGCCGAGCGGTTTCGGCTCGAGTCGCAGTTCTTGGGTGGCAACTTCACGTCGTTTCAGCACGATGGAGCTCTACGGCCTGAGACCAGCGCCTTGACGGTCACAGACTCGCTCTCAATGAGCCGGCGATTCGCGACCGCCGGAACGATGCTGGTTAGCATCGCAAACTCGTTCACGTGGGAGTTCACGCAAGGAGACTTCAACTTCGCGAGCTCGATCATCAGCGGAAGCCTTGTCCAACCGCTACTGCGCGGAGCGGGCCGGGATATTGCTCTTGAGGACCTGACGTTCGTTGAGCGGGCCCTACTCGCGAACTTGCGGTCCTACAGTCAATTTCGACAAGGCTTCTACACACAGATCGCGATCGGCGAGCTAGGCGTCGTCGGACCGCAGCGGGGCGGGCGTGGCACGAACCTCCCGATATTTCGTGGTCAAGGCGGCCTCGGCGGCTACGTCGGCCTGCTGCAGCAACTCCAACAGATACGCAATACGGAGGACAACCTGAGCCTACAACTCCGGACCTTGGCACAGCTAGAAGCCCACTTGGATGCTGGAGTGATCGACCTCGTACAGGTTGATCAGTTTCGCCAGAGTATCGAGAACGAGCGCTCCAACCTGTTGCAGAGCCGTAATAACTTGGAATTCTCCCTAGATTCCTACAAGACGGATACGCTTGGTCTTCCTCCCGACCTACTCATTGACCTGAACGATAGCCTGATTCGCCAGTTTCAACTCGTCACTCGCTCGGCGACGGCAGTCCAAGACTCGATTTCTGAGCTGCAGGACCGTGTTGGAGAGTTGCCAGAAGACATCGACATCGATTTGATCACCCAAGTCCTGATCGACGTCTTCAAGCTCGTCGATCCGGTTCGGCAGCAACTAGATGACGTGCAGGCAGACCTCGCTCTCATGGAAGAGACCGTTCCTGCTCGAGAACGAACGATGACCGAGTTGGAGAGGAAACTGTTCCAACGCGACAGAGAACAACTGCGAGCTGGGTTCGCCGACTTGGAGCTGGAATTCGAAGAGGCCAAAGCCACGTTAAAGACACTTCGCGAGGGACTATCTGAGGAAACCAAGGATGCTACCGTTCGTGGAAACGTTGTTTGGCTGGGCGACCTTTATCGCATCGTTCAGGGTTCCATTCTGGTTCAAGCCCGTGCTCGCCTCGAAGCCGTCACCGTCGAAAGGATCAACTTGGATTCCACCGAAGCGTTTCAAATCGCGTTGCAGAACCGACTCGATTTCAAGAACGGACGGGCGGCACTGGTGGACGATTGGCGGCAAATCGCCGTTACTGCTGATGCGCTGCAAAGCAATCTGACCGTTGCGCTCAGCGGGGACTTGAGGACATCGGGGGACAACGCGGCAAGCTTCGACGGGCGGAACTCGACGGGTCGTGCGAGTGTCACGTTCGATGCGCCTCTCACACGCCTGCTCGAACGTAACAGCTATCGGCAATCGTTGATCTTCTATCAACGAGGCCGTCGTGACTTCATCCAGTCACGCGACTCGCTCCATCTAGGACTCCGATCGCTGCTTAGAACGCTTGAGCAGCTTCGCACCAACCTGGAGATTCAACGGCGGGCCGTGGCGATCGCGATTCGGCGAGTCGATCTGACGCGAGCGGGTTTTTATGCGCCTGTACCACCCCCGCGGCCCGGACAACCAGCGGCCCAGTTCGGTCGGACGGCGGCTCGCGATACACTCGACGCGTTGTCTGCCTTGCGAAACACGCAGAATAACTTCCTGGCCGTGTGGCTTAACTACTATGCCGCACAAATGCGTCTGTCTCGCGAGCTCGGCATCATGGTAATCGATCAGGATGGTCAATGGCTTGACTATCCACTCCCCAGTTCTGACAACGATGGCTCGTTCGAAGGAGTCGATCCGAATGTGGAGGAATTACCCGCCCCTCCAGTAATCCCAATCGAGTGGATCGAGCTAATCGATTATCTGCCAGAAGGCAACACGCCGCCACCGGTCGCGGTCGATCAGCTTGATGTCTCCGTCGCGAGGGCTTCGGCCGAGTCGGCTAACTGACAGCGGAAGACTGCTGTGCCGTTACAATCAGATACAATCTGTTGCTGATTTGCGGCAGAGCGCCGGCCGGTGAAAGAGTACAATGAGACTGACGCTCGGTGTCTTCGTTATTGGCACACACATGATGCCTGCTGTTGACGCCCCAAGCCGAGCGACTCAGGCTTCAAACGGAGATCCATCATGTCTGTCGATGTACTCGCGGGAACGCATGCTTCCGGAAGCGAGCCCGTATCGCAAGAGATCGAGACAAGTCGCGGTTGGTGGCGGGTCGGCGTGTTGGTTGTTCTCGCACTCGTTGCCGTGGGGACGGTGGGATCGTTCTTATCCGGCGCTACCGCGCCCGGCGAGTCGGGGGCAAAGCTAACTCACACGATCAAACGCGACAACTTGCTCGTGACCGTCACCGAGCAGGGCACACTGGAGAGTTCCGACAACACGGAGATCAAATGCAAAGTCCGCGGTTCCAGCACCGTCTTGTGGGTGATCGAGGCAGGTACTGAAGTCAAGCCGGCCGATGAGCTAGTCAGGCTGGATCCTTCTTCGATCGAAGACACGATCAATGAACGGAAGATTGTCTATCAAAGGGCGCTGGCGACGCATACACGATCCGAGGCCGACGTGACGGTGGCGGCAATTGCTATCGACGAGTACTTGCAAGGCACTTATCGCTCGCAGTTGAAGACGCTACAAAAGGACTTTGCCATTGCCGAGTCAAATCTACGCACGTCGAAGAATATGTTTGAACATTCGAAGCTTATGTTCAAACGCGGTTATGTGAGTGAATTGGAAGTGGAGGGAAATGAGTTCACCGTCAAACAAGCTCAACTGGAGTTGGAAGTCAAACAAACACAGATCGACGTGCTGAATGATTTCACAAAAAAGAAGGAGATGGAAACACTGCAGAGTAATTGGAAAGCCGCGCAGGCAAAACTGGCTTCCGACACGGCGGCGCTCGACTTGGAGAAAGCACGCCTTGATCGCGAGGAAGTGAGCCTTGAGAACTGTGTCATCGTGGCGGAATCGAGCGGCATGGTGATTCACCCTTCGGCCGCCGAGTGGAAAGAACGGCCAGACATCGAAGAAGGTGCGACCGTCCGCATGGATCAAGTGCTGCTGATGATCCCCGACCTGGACAAGATGCAAGTCAAAGTCGGCATTCACGAGTCCAAGGTCGATCGTATCAAAACTGGCATGCCTGCCAGGATCGCACTTCAGGACGTCACCATCGATGGCACGGTTTTCTCTGTTGCTTCCATCACAAAGCCGGCGGGTTGGTGGACTGGAAACGTCGTCAAATACGACACGGTTATTGAGATTGACTCACCTGATGGCTTGAAGCCCGGGATGAGCGCAGAAGTTGAGGTCGTGCTGGCTGAGCACGAAGATGTACCGACGATTCCCGTAGCGGCGGTCGTGGAAACTGAAGAGGAGTACTTCTGTTGGGTTAAGACTGCCGCAGGCCCGCAGCGGCGTTCTTTGCAGCTTGGCGATAGCAACGACCAGTTCATTGTCGTCGAAACAGGAGTGAAAGAAGGCGACGAGGTTGTACTTAATCCATTGGCCTTCCTCGAGGAGGCACAGACGGAGGCGCTGAAACCGATCGACGAAACGAAGGCTTCAAAAGGGTCCGCCAAGCCCAAATCGAAGTCGAGTGGCAAACCCAAGGCGGACAAGCCAGCAGGTGAGGCGAAGCCTGAAAAGTCGTCGTCGTCAGATTCCCCCGGCACTCAACTTCTCAAAGTCGCCGACAAGAACAGCGATGGTGGCCTAACGATCGACGAGTATCAGGAAAAAGATCGGCCCAAGTTCGAAGAACACGATTTGAACAACGACGGCAAAGTCGATGCAGGCGAACTTGACGTCTTGCTGAAGAAACTGCAGGCGGCCGAGGGAGAGTAGCGAACGCGTGGAGAGGCTTGTTCCGGCCTACTGACTCCGGCGGCGGTCGGCCACTTTCGTTCTACCGATGTGATGTTTGCGATTCTCGTCCCGAAGGGACGCAGTCGAATAGCCCCAGGTTTTAACCTGGGGACCGATGCTCCCTACCGAGATTAAGTCCCGAAGGGACGATGGTAAATTGACGCCCAACGCGGCGCCGTCGTCCCTCCGGGACTCAGAGAGGTGATTTGGTAACGTTCCCCAGACTGAAGTCTGGGGCTATTGGACTGCGTCCCTTCGGGACAATCGCTCCCGCGGACAACAAGCTCATTGGACACCGAAGTGACAACTTTTCACCTATCACTGTCTCGCCTATCAAACTCGTGAAAAGTACCTTTCTCCAAACCGTTGAACTTGGCTTGAAGAGCCTGCTCTTGCAGAAGATGCGAGCCGGTTTGGCCGCCTTGGGCATTTTCATCGGTACGACCACCGTCATCTGGCTGGTCGCGATGGGAGAAGGCGTCAGCTACCGGGCTCAGCAACAGATCAAGGAGCTTGGCGCAACGAACATCATCGTTCGAAGTAAGAACATCAATACTGGCAACGACGGTTCGGACGCCTCGCGAGTCAAGACGTACGGATTGCTTCGAGCCGACTATCGGCGGATCCTTTCGAACATTCCGAGCATCGAAAACGCCGTTCCGATGCGTGAACTTCGCTTTGAACTGCGTCGTGGGAATAACGCCGCCGATGCCAAACTAGTTGGTTGCTCCGAAGACTACCGAGAGATGAACCGACTCGAAATCGCGCGCGGCCGCTGGATCACTCCGCGCGATCGGGGTGAGAACGTCGTGGTGCTCGCCGATGATACGGCCAAGCGGCTCTTTCCGTTTGAGAATCCCATCGGTCAGACGATCTGGGTGGGAAGCGAATTCTATGTCGTGATCGGACAGACGAAACCTCGTACCGCCTCGGCTGCCATTGGAGGCAGCCTGGATTCCCGCGAGTATAACCTCGACGCCTACATATCCATGGCGACTCTGCGCGCGCGAGTCGGCGACCTGGTCATGACGCGTGCCGGCTCCGGCTTCAATTTCACGGGTGAAAAGGTGGAATTAAGCCAGATCACCGTGAAAGTCAAGAGCATCGAAGACGTCGATGAGACGGCGGCGATTATAGAGACGTTGTTGAAGAAGTATCACGAGGAGGAAGACTACGCGGTTGTCGTGCCCAAGGAGTTGTTGGCTCAAGCAGAGCGAACGCGAGCCATGTTCAACGTGCTCTTGGTCGTCATCGCCGGAATTTCGCTGTTGGTTGGCGGCATCGGCATCATGAACATCATGTTGGCAACGGTGACCGAACGTACACGCGAGATCGGCATACGCCGCGCGCTTGGCGCGACTCGCAAGCACATTATTGAGCAGTTTCTCACCGAGACGGTTGTGTTGACAGCCGGCGGCGGGTTGTTGGGAGTTTTCTTTGGCCTCATGTGTGGTCCGCTGTTTCGTGGCTTGCGCACTGGCCTGACGGCTCTTTCGCCCGACCTCTTACCACCAATCGTGTACACGCTCGAGCCGCGTATCGCTCCGTGGTCGGTCGCTTTGTCATTGTTCATTTCACTTGGCGTCGGATTGATATTCGGAGTCTATCCAGCACGCCAAGCCGCCTACATGGATCCGATTGAAGCGTTGCGGCACGAATGATCACGAGTCGCTTCCCGAAGAGTGAACAACGTCATCCATGACACAAGAACCAGAACTACATCGACTCCTACTCGTGGAAGATGACGCGCCACTGGCGTCGATGGTGGCCGACTTTCTCACGCCACACGGTTTCCAGGTTGGAATCGAAGGCAACGGCGACACGGCAGTCGATCGGATCACGGAGGAGAATCCAGATGCGGTTGTACTCGACGTCAATCTGCCAGGACGCGATGGGTTCTCCGTCTGCCAATTGGTGAGAGCAACCTATCGCGGCCCGATCATCATGCTAACAGCCCGCGGCGAAGAGATAGATGAAGTGCTCGGTCTCGAAGCCGGTGCGGATGACTACATGTCAAAGCCTGTGCGACCACGCGTGTTGTTGGCAAGGTTGCGAAGCCATTTGCGTCGCTCTTCTCCCGCTGATCAGGAGAGCAAACCGATTACGGTCGGGTCGCTCGTAGTGGATGCCGCGCGAAGAAGCGTTGAGATTGATGGCACGGCGGTGGACCTGACTACAGCGGAGTTTGACTTGTTGAATCTTCTGGCAAAACACGCCGGCACGACTCTCAGCCGGAATGACATTCACCAGGAGATTCATGGAATGAAATACGACGGGCTCGATCGGTCGATCGACCTGCGAGTTTCTCGGCTGAGAAAGAGACTCGGCGACGATCCAACCAACCCTCAACGTATCAAGTCAGTCAGGGGAGTCGGCTACATGCTGTCGTTGGAACCATGACACGACTCTTCATTCTTCTCTATGCCGGCGTACTGACGGTTCTGTTTCTGGCCTGGTACATCCACGGTGCCGTTTTGAAACAACGCGCCGCAGCAGACAGAGCACGCGTCTTTGAGGAAGCGCACGGGGGCGGGGCGAGACTCGTGGCCGGTGAACTTGACGCTGCGCCACGAGATGATAGAGATCAGGTCCTGCAAACATTGCGCGGACGTTTCGCCTACCCGCTGGAAGTAATCTTGTTGGCTGATCTGCCAAAGTCAGTCCACCAGCAGATCTCAGACGCAGGTGACGTCGCCTACTTCCATCCAGAAGGAGAACGCGAGGTTGTTGTTGCGGCATTGTCCAACGGCACCGAGGCAGTGCGGCTCGGCCCGTTTCCGGACTACCAACTTCAGTCGATCGAAGAGTCGATCGGAGGGTGGATGCGGCTCGCTGCCACAAGGCTCGAATCCATCTCGCCCGAAGAACGACAAGTCGCTCTGGACAAGATTCAGCAGCAATTTAAGTTTCCCATCGACGTGGCAAGACAACCGGACGTGCCAGCCCAGACACGGAGGCAATTCAAGAGCGGAAAGGACGTTGTCTTCTTCATGCAGGGCGACGATCGTTGGTTCGCAGCCACACCGCTGCCAGGCGGATCCGAAGTCTTCCGTTGCGGTCCGTTTCCGAGCTTTGAGCAAATCGAGCAGAAGGCCGCAACGACAATGGTTGCCCTGGTGCTGCTTCTGGCCGCGATAGCCATTGCCTTGTTGCTGCGACCGATCGCAAGACAACTTCGGCACGTGGAGAACGCCGCAAAATCAATCGCAGCCGGCGATTTGAGTGCTCGCGTTGACGAACGTCGCGTGCGATCGGCAAAGCCACTCGCCCAAGCTTTCAATCAAATGGCCAGTCGCACGGAATCTCTTGTCCGAACACAACGCGAGATGTTACAGGCCGTTTCCCATGAGTTGCGAACTCCTTTGTCTCGCATGAGATTTGCGATCGACTTGATCGAGACGGCGAAGGACGAGAAGGAACGCCACCAACGGCTAGAATCGCTAGATGCCGCGACTGAAGAATTGGACGAGTTAGTTGGTGAATTGCTGAGTTACGTGCGAATGGAAACAGCAGAGCCGCAACTGAACTGCGAGCACATTGCGCTACAAGAAGCTCTTGATGTTCTGATCCCAAAGCACTCAGCGCTGTATCCATCAATCCATTTTTACGTGAACGGCAACGCTGTCGATGAGCCGAATACCATCCTCGCTGACCGAACCGGTTTTTACCGAGCGATCGGAAACCTATTGAGCAACGCCGGTCGTTTCGCGAAGAGTCAAGTGCTCATCAATGCTGAGTCGCACAACGGCCTTATCACTGTGGATGTCGATGATGATGGAAGCGGCATCCCGAAATCCGAGCGAGCGCGTATCTTCGAGCCATTTGTGCGGTTGGACGACAGTTCGAACGGACACGGGGCCGGCCTTGGTTTGGCGTTAGTGAAGAGGATTGTGGCGCAACACGGCGGTAGCATTGATGTATCGACGAGTCTGCTCGGAGGGTGCCGTATGCGGACGACGTGGCCTGGCGAGGTGCGAACGGATTCGATCCTGAACGAACACACGGCGCGCAACGTCGGTTAGACGAGTCGGCTGCGAGCACTAGAGCCAACGGACGCGTCGCAAGAACTGTCTGGACTCTAGGAGGAACAAATCAGCGACGGGACGATATCGACGGTGTATGAATTGAATATCTGAGCCAATTCTTCATACTGATCCTAATCAACTCAACTCACCTTACCATGACGAGGAAACAATGTTTCGTAACCAACTGATCTACCGCCTTTCAACGATGGCACTTGCAATGAGCCCTTTTCTGTTGCCTGGTACAGCTTCCGCCGACACGTTTGAACTCCGGACATACACCACTAACGAAGGCAAGCTGGAGTCGCTAAACGCGCGTTTCCGCGATCACACCGTGCGTCTGTTCAAGAAGCACGGAATCGAATCGGTAGGCTACTGGGTTCCGACCGACAAAGAGAAGTCGAAGAACACCTTGATCTATGTCATCAAACACAAAAGTCGTGACGCGGCGCAGGCTTCGTGGAAAGCGTTTCGCTCGGATCCTGAATGGCAGAAGGTTGCGAAGGAATCTCAAGAGGACGGCCGCATTCTGGCCAAGAGACCGGAGTCCGTGTACATGGAAGCCACTGATTATTCGCCGACGTGGGAGAATGGCACGGCGGACGACGACGACGTGTTCGAACTGCGAATCTACAAGGCAGCCGAGCGGAAACTCGGCAAGCTAGACGCTCGCTTTCGCGACCACACGATTCGTCTCTTCAATAAACATGGCATGAAGTCCGTTGCTTACTGGCATCCGACCGATGAGCCCGATTCGAAAGACAACCTGATCTACATCATCAAACACGACAGCCGCGACGCCGCGAAGAAATCGTGGCAGACGTTTATCGCCGATCCCGAATGGAAGAAGGCCGCTGAGGAATCCGGCGTCGGGCGTCTCGCGAAACGGCCGGCAGCGACCTACATGAAGGCCACTGATTACTCGGCGATTCGTTGAGAGCGACGCAAGCTTTCGCGCACACGCAATGGATGGCGCGCATTCTTGTGCCTACGGTGCGGCCGCCAGCGACGGAGGAGGCGCCCCTTGATGCGGATACAGCTTGCGGTGAGAACTAACTGCCTCCCGCGAGACTATCCGAAACAACGCAGAAAGATGTCCACGATGCCAGAAGGCTTGCTTGACACCTTCAACCGCCAAGAGATTCTGGACCTGCTGGCCTTCGTTCAGTTCGGAGGCAAGGAAGTTGCAGAATGATGGAGCACTTACGTCATCGTCGCAACACCAGAAACAAGGTGTTGTCACGGCAGGAAATCGAGCTGAAGGCTTCGAGAAGAATGTCACGCCCCCGGTTACTATCTGTCGCCGCTACGCGGCTAATCGTCGGCGTGAGCTAATCAGTCGGCGGGAGTTTCTGCCTCGATCGAAGCCCACATCGAACCGACACAACGCTCGATGTGCTTGTCTCTACCAAAGGCATGAATCTGGTCACGCTTCAGCTCGGCGTGTTCCTTCGTTGTAGTCAAACAGGTCGCGCGACCGGACGTATCTACTTCCTTTGCGATCTGCCTTCCACGTTCGAGCGGGTAACCGAACAACTGCTGCATCATGTGAATGACGTAGTCGTAGCTGTGATCGTCATCGTCCCACAGAACAACATGATACCGAGGCTGCCGCTTCGGCTTCTTCTTCTTCGCGGTTGCGGCAATTGGTTTCAAAACCGTTATTTCGGAATCCATCGTTCACTCGTAGGGCACGCGGCTCGCGTGACGGTCTTGCACATTCTCGAATGCGCTCCGACTCCACGCGCGACGACCGGTTGGTCATCGAGCGACTAGAGTATTATATTGTAGCGCCTTACGTTTCGGGAAGGAGAACCATGCCGGACTTCAGCCAATACCTAGACGAACATCGCGAAGTCTTTGAGGCCGACCTGTGCGAACTGCTGCGAATTCCGAGCGTCAGCGCTGATAGCAGTCACCAGAACGACATGGCCGCGGCGGCGGACTGGATGCTGCGGCATTTCCAGACGATTGGCCTCTCGGCCGAATTGATACCAACGAAGGGCCACCCCATCGTTTACGCCGAATCTCCACCGGTCGAAGGAGCACCGACCGCCCTCATCTACGGACATTACGACGTCCAGCCACCAGATCCACTTGACGAGTGGATCTCACCTCCGTTCGAGCCCACGAAGCGAGACGGAAATGTCTATGCACGCGGCGCTACCGATGATAAAGGCCAGATGCTGACGCATGTGAAGAGCGGACAGACTTGGCTCGAAACCGAAGGCCGTCTGCCGATTCAGTTGAAGTACCTGATCGAAGGTGAAGAGGAAGTTGGCAGCGAAAGCCTCGATGCGTTCTTAGAAGATCGCCGCGAGCAGCTCGCTTGCGACGTCATCGTCATCAGCGATACCAGTCAGTTCGCTCCCGGCCAGCCAGCGATCACCTATGGACTGCGCGGTATCGCGTACTTCGAATTGCGAGTCAGCGGGCCGAAGCAGGACTTGCATTCGGGAACATTCGGTGGAGCCGTCGCGAATCCGCTCAACGCGTTATCGAAAATGCTCGCGGCGCTGACCGACGGGGACGGACGAATCCAAGTGCCGGGTTTCTACGATGATGTTATCGAGTTGCCGGCCAAGGAACGGGAGCAGTTTGCCGCATTGAACTTCGATGAAGCCAAGTTCATGGAGCAAATCGGTGTGAAGGCTGTTCAGGGCGAAGTCGATTTTTCGACGCTCGAACGACGTTGGGCTCGCCCGACTTGCGACGTGCACGGACTGTGGGGCGGATATCAAGGCGAGGGCGGCAAGACAGTCCTGCCCTGCCGAGCCGGTGCCAAGTTCAGCTTTCGCTTGGTGCCCGACCAGGATCCGAAGAAGGTGGCTGCGTCGCTCGAGTCGTACTTGCGCTCGCATTGTCCGCTGGGAGTCGAAATGGAGCTGATCGATTTGCACGGCGCGCCCGGTGTCCTTGTGCCTCTCGAAAGTCCCTTTATGTCCGCCGCTGCCGCTGCAATCGAGAAAGGCTTCGGCACCGCTCCTGTCTTCATCCGCGAAGGCGGTTCCATTCCCATCGTCAACGCCTTCGCCGAAACACTCGGCGCCGACACGCTGCTACTCGGCTGGGGCCTCGACGACGACAACACGCACAGCCCCAACGAGAAACTTCACCTCGCGGATTTTCATCGCGGGATCAAAGCAAGCGGCCACCTGTGGGAAGAGCTTGGCAAACTCAAACGATGAGCTATCGCTTTTTCTGGCGGCCGACTTGCGTCGCGCGTTGTGGATCGTAGTTCGCGTTCTCGACTGGCATTTGTGCGTCGATGGCGTCTCGCCACTTGTGCAGCTTCGCCCGCAACTTTGTAGCTTGTTCTGGCATCTTCGCAGTCAGATCGTTTTGCTCGCCGATGTCGGTTAATAGATCGTACAGCTCCACGCGGTCGTCTTCATGAAACTCGATCAGGCGCCACTTGCCGGAACGAATGGCGCTATAGGGACTGTCTCCGCCGGCGTGATAATGGGGATAGTGCCAGTAGAGATTTCGGTTCAGTTCGGCATCCGAATCGCGAAGCAACGAAACAATGCTCTTACCATCCACGTTTGCGTTGTGCTTGGCATCACCTTTCGTCTCCGCGATCTCCAGGAACGTGGGATAGTAGTCAGTGGTTACAATCGGCTCGGCGCAGATGCTGCCAGCTTCGGTTACGCCGGGCCAACGGACGATCGCCGGAACGCGCACGCCGCCTTCATAGGCCGACCCCTTGCCGCGACGCAACGGAAGATTCTCCGTGAAGCCGTCATGCTTGCCGTAGCGTTGTGTTAGGCCGCCGTTGTCGGATGTGAACACAACAACTGTGTTACCGGCGATGCCATGTCGATCAAGTCGCTCCAGCACACGACCAACGCTCTGATCCAGGCTGGCCACCATGGCTGCATACGCCGGATTCTTGTGCGTTGCATCGTCGCGTACCTTCTTCGTAAAGTCAGAAACAAGATCGGCGCGGCCTTGGATCGGTGTGTGCGGCACGTGATAAGCGAAGTAGAGAAAGAACGATTTGGTGCGATGGTCGTCGATAAACTCAACAGCCTTGTCCGTTAAGTAGTCGGTCAAATACTCGCTCTTCGATTCGCCGTCCGGATTGCCGCCCGTGCGAAGAAGATAGCCCTTCGTTCCCGCAGGCTTACTGTATTGAAAGTCGAAGCCGTGTGCCGTTGGACCGTGCTCGGCGGGGCTTTGGCCAGGGAAGTTGAGATGCCACTTGCCGACTTGAGCCGTCGCGTATCCGGCCGCGCTCAAGGCTTCGGCGATCGTGACGTGACGGTCTTCGAGGCCCTTCGTCCAATCCGGAATCCGCAGCTTCGCCCAGGGACGATTCTGACCCGCGATGAAGTCGGTCAATCGCAACCGAGCCGGATACATGCCGGTCATGATTGAAGCACGCGTCGGGGAGCAAACCGTACAAGCCGAGTAGGCGTTGGTGAACTTCATGCCATCTTGGGCTAGATTGTCCAAGTTGGGCGTCTCGTAAAAATCACTGCCGAAGCATCGCAGCCCCGTCCACCCAAGATCATCAGCCAGCAAGAAGACAATGTTCGGCGGACGATCGCCTTCCGCTGCCGACAGCATCGAGATACCGGAAGTCACAACTGACAGGACAATACAAGCGAGCAGCCGTTGTTTCATCGTGAATCTTGATTGAAGAGCGTGTAGGTACTGACCCTCTAGTGTGTTGCTGAAGAATTATTCGTTCGACCAATCTCCAGCGACGAAACCGAGTCGTTCGGCAAAGTGCTTCACCTCATTGTCCGCACATCCCGTAAGGATCACATCTGAAGTTCGTGACGCAGGATAATGAGAAAACATGGTGACGGGTAGCGCCCGACCATCAAACACTACAGAATCGCCTGCCCTAAGTGAGGGCATGTCATCAACACTAAGGGTGTAGCATTTTCCGTGGGCGAACATCCGAAGCTTGGTTGTCCACATTGATCTGGCCTTCCGCTGCTGCCTCCAGCAACTCTTTCGTCGTCCAAGGCTTTGCGGTCAATCCGCTCGCCATCGCTGGTGTCATCTTAATCGATGAGTGCTTGCGGACGAAATTGTACGTCGCGAAGAAGATATTCTGCATGGCGATGTGATGCCGAAGCGACTTGCTATGCCCGTTCGTAAGCCTCGTGAAACGACGGAGGCTCATGCGTAGCGTGAGATTTACGCGCTCGACAATTGACGTCCCGATTCGGTCGGGATCGGGCGAGCCGTACGCTATGGACTTCTCTGCGGATACCATTGTTGCTGGCGAGTAACGCGTCTGCTCTTGAGTCGATGAGTAGGTCTTGATGAGACACCCGTAAGCAACGTCGTTGCGGAACGTAAATGGCACGTTGTACTGGTAGGCTGGAAAGCCATCGCTTGTGAGCTGGAAGCGACCCGTGACAGCATCCTTGAGTTTGTCGAGGAATCGTTGTGTGTGTTCGCCGTCTCGGTTGCCGATGTGGTGCGCCAGCACTAGTTTCGTGCTTCGTTCGATGCGATAAACGTCCACGAGTCGCCGAATTGCTCGTCTGCACCGAGCTGCTTGCGAGTGCGCTCTTTCATGCCAACGAAGCTCCAGATTTCGTCGATCTCAACGTCGTTGACCGGCACGTTACATATACCGCTAAAAGCAAAAAAAATCCCACTCGTGATTGAGCGGGACGCTGGTTGCAAATTGTTCTGTTCCGTTTTATTCGAGAGTGCCGCCGTTGTTCGTGGGGAAGGTAGTTGACGACAGGGCCTCACCTGCAATTGGATTGGGTGTTGGCTTTGTTGTGTCGTTGAACCGCTTCGGCATAATGTCACTGACGATCTTCATGCCGGATTCCTGTGAATCGGAACTCACGCTTGGCGCGACCGTCTGCGACAACGTCTCGGCTATGTAGGTTTTTGGCATGTTTCCACCTCAACTGAATCTTACTGGGCCTCACATCGCAGGCAAACTATTTGGCCGCGACTACGTCAGCCCGTGTTCCGGCTGAAATCCTCGGTCAAGCATAGCTACCATGATCTCGGTCGCGGTCATCGGACTATCAGACTCGCTTAGCACCTGCTCGGCCAGTTTGATCGCCGTCGGCTTTGGCGGCTCACACTCCAACGAAGCGATAGCGTACACAGTCTTCCTGTGCTTGTGAGAGCCAACGACTCGCCGCACTTCACCAGATTTCTCCAGCCGATGCATCGTGGTTCGCAGGACCGGCAGTGACACTTCGCGGCCAGCCTCTTTCAGTATGCCCATTAGGTCGGCGAGCGTGAACGGTCGATCGACTGGCAGCAACGCGCGTACGGCATCGGCCACACCTCCGCAGCGAGGCTGTACGAAACGCGATTGGAGAATGGCGATCTCTTCAAGCGTTGCGTGATAGTCGCGCCGTGCGGACTGTACGGCCTTGTCGCGGCGTTGCATCGCCAGCTTGCGAAGCTCATCGAATGGCGTCGGCATTCCAGCATGTTAGCCAGCGCCGGGGCGGGTACAATTGGGGTCAGCCGTAGCAACACTTTAAGGGGTCGGTACCAGCGTGCAGGTTATGCTGCAGCATAACTTCCAGGTCAGGAACTGTGTATGCTACAGCATAACCTACGCGGCAAAAGGATAAACGCAGAGCACTCTGATATTCGATCAAGGAACGCGCACCATGCTGATCCGATCTCCATCGCGGTTCTTTCTCTTCTTACTTCTCGCGACGTCTGCCGCACAAACAGACGCCGCCATTCCGATTGGCAAAGCCCACGTATATAAAGAGGTCGGTGAAGGATCGTTGACGTTATACGTAACGAAACCGGCCGATTGGCAAGCCGATGATAAGTGTCCAGCCATTGTCTTCTATCACGGCGGCGCGTGGGTCGGCGGTGCTCCGGGACAGTTCACCGAACACAGTAAGTATCTGGCGTCGAGAGGCATGGTGTGCGTTCAAGTGCAGTATCGCCTGCTCGACAAGAAGAACAACGATCCGCCGCAGATCTGCGTCGAAGACGCGAAGTCGGCGATGCGTTGGGTACGGAGTCGGGCCGGCGAGTTGGGGATCGATCCGCTCCGGATCGCGTCGGCTGGCGGTTCCGCAAGTGGGCACTTGGCAGCCTTTGTGGGAATGGTTGAAGGAGGCGACGCGTCCACCGACGACAAAAGCGTGCCGGCCAAATCGAACGCGATGGTGTTGTTCAACGCGGTCTTCGACAACGGACCGGGAGGCTGGGGAAGCAAGCGAGTCGGCGATCACTACAAGGAGTTCTCACCGTTCCATAACGTAAGCAACGACGATCCACCTGCGTTGGTGTTTCTTGGTTCCGATGACAAACTGATCCCCGTCAAGACGGCTTACGATTTCCAGAGCATGATGAAGAAGGAGAAGGTCCGCTGTGAAGTGATGATCTTCGATGGCCAGCCGCATGGCTTCTTCAATCACGGACGCGCGGGCAACAAGTACTACTACGAGACCGTGCTGGCGATGGACAAGTTCCTCGCCTCGCTCGGCTGGCTGGAAGGTGCTCCAACATTGGAGAAACCATGAGAAGGTCGCCGCTTTATGTTGAAAACGCACAAATCTCAGCCGCTCCGCAGCTAAGAAATGCGCGGCTAAGAGGTGCGCAGTTTCCAGCCATTCGCTGCAGGCGAAGTGCTAGTATCCTGTTGCTCTGCGTGCAATCGTCTTGGCGATCGGTCTGAGTCCACTAGCGGCAATCGAGGTCGATGGGCAACCGCTGGCAGCAAACGTCAAGCGGCTGGTCGAAGCGTACGAATATCTCGGCACTCCGTTTGAATCCGCATTGCGGGAGAAGCTGCTCGACGCCGCAAAGCGCCACGACGCGACAGAGCTACAGCGACTGCTCGATCCGCAGGTAGTGTTCGTCATCGAGGCAGGCCAAGAAGAGACGCTGACGCTCACACGTGGCAAGGGCTCGCTGAGACTTCAGCAAGCGGGTTACACACCGCTGCTCGTCCGAGTCGTCAACCAGACGCAAGTC
Organism: Planctomycetaceae bacterium; assembly: GCA_002726245.1. GTDB lineage: Bacteria > Planctomycetota > Planctomycetia > Pirellulales > Pirellulaceae > PBSM01. The sequence goes on from PBSM01000229.1 coordinate 17,952, forward strand.
GAAGAAGCATTAACGGCTTCGAGCCCGCAAGGCGGCGCGGTCTACGCGGGCGTTCACCCGCTGAGCATGATCCGCCAGCAACAGAAGCCATTAACTGCGAACGAGAATCTGAAAGGACGCAACGACCGCTTCCTGGATCTGGAGCTGTTCCGCTCGCCGCCGATGCAGGACCGTCTGAGTGGCCTGGCAGTCGAATACGCTATCCTTCTGGCGTTTAGCTCCGACGCCGGAACTCGCTCGGCCGAGTTGCGATTTGAGGCTGGCGAGAAACACAAGAGTAATACGTTGAAGGTGAAGGTCGATTGCAAACCGGCGATTCCGGTCACTCTAAGGATTCGCGACCACGACGGTCATCCGACGATGGGCAAACTACTCTTTCGAGACACAACGGGACGAGTCTATCCCGCACAAGCGAAGCGGATCGCGCCGGACTTTTTCTTCCAACCGCACGTCTATCGAGCCGATGGCGAGACTGTGTTGCTGCCACCTGGGCGATTCAAGATGCAGTTCAGCCGTGGACCGGAGTACCGCGTTCTGGAACGTGAGATCGACATCGTTGGCAAGAGGCTACAAACACTTTCCATCGATCTTCAGCATTGGATTAACCCCGCCAAGTCAGGCTTCTACAGCGGCGACCATCACATCCATGCAGCTGGCTGCGCACATTACACTTCCCCAAGCGAAGGCGTCACGCCAGCCGACATGTTCCGACAAGTGAAAGGCGAAGGATTGAACGTCGGGTGCGTGTTGACCTGGGGACCATGCTATGACTTTCAACGTCAATTCTTTGCGCCAGCGGCAGCTGAGTTCAGCGAACCGTTGACGTTACTGAAATACGACTTGGAGATCAGTGGTTTCGGTTCGCAACGTCTGGGCCATGTCTGCTTGTTGAATCTCAAAGATCAAACATATCCCGGTTCGGAAGGTACTTCCCAGAAAGGTTGGCCGACGTGGACGACGCCGGTGATGCGTTGGGCCAAAGAGCAGGGCGGTGTCACGGGCTACGCACACTCCGCGAGCGGTTTGATGATCAATCCGGAAGCAGCTTCGAAACGGTTACTGTCGGACGCGGATTCGAACAAGGATGGACAGCTCACGAAGCAGGAGAGCGAACTCACTCTGTTACCGGAAGAGTTCGTCAAGATGGATACCGACGCTGACGGCCGAATCGACTTGCAAGAACTCACGGCCAGTCATCATCGGGCCACCGAGACATTGCCGAACTATGCCATTCCGGAGATGAACGGCGTCGGCGCGATGGAGATTTGTGTGAGTGTGGGAGAGGGTGTATGCGATTTCATCAGTGCCATGGATACGGCTCGCGTTCAGGAATGGAATTGCTGGTATCACCTTCTAAACTGCGGCTTTCCCGTGAAGGTCAGCGGCGAGACTGACTTTCCGTGTATGAGCAGCCGGCGAGTTGGGCAAGGCCGCGTGTACGTGCAACTCCCAGCGGCGGAGTCGCTCGCTTTTGACGACTGGTGTGAAGGCCTGGCCGCGGGACGTTCGTATGTTTCCGATGGTTTCGCCCATGCCTTGGACTTCCAGGTTACAGGTCGGAAGCCGGGAACGGGCGATGTGATGTTGGAACAAGCTGGCACAGTGAATGTGACCGCACAGGTCGCCTTCGCTGCCGAGCAGCCACGCGCAGTGGCCTATGGTGGCGTTGTCCCCGACGGCGGCAAGCAACTGGTCGGCGATACGATCTTGTTGCACGGCCCGCGCAGCGAGCAACTTCAAGTCGGAGGGACACGCACGGTCGAGCTAGTCGTCAACGGGATCGTTGCTACGACTCAGGATGTTCCGGCCGATGGCCAGATCCACAAGCTGCGCTTTGATGTTGAGATCGAACAGAGCAGTTGGGTCGCCTTGCGGCAGTTTCCGCAGCTACACACGAATCCCGTGAACGTGCTTGTTGCAGGAAAACCGATTCGCGCTTCCCGCAGTAGTGCACTGTGGTGTATCGAAACGATTAAATTGCTGTGGAAGAACCGCAGTGCTCGGATTGCTGACGCAGAGCGAGCTGAGGCGGAAGCGACCTTCCAGCGAGCAATTGCCAGTTATCGACAAATCGCGGCGAAAGCGATGGCTCGCTAAGCCACGTTCTCGAGTCATTCCTCTCCTCTGGTCGCGGCCAACTTCTTCAAACCCTCACCGGTAGGAACGTTGATGAATAACGTCCCAAGCATGTCGTCACCCGTGTTGCGGAACTCGTGTTCCACGCCCGGCGGCACATAGACAACGTCGTCCGCTGCGACTGGCTGCGACTTGCCATCGATGATAGCTTCTCCCTGCCCGCGGGTGATAACCACGATCTCTTCCGCATCCGGATGAATATGTAACTCGGCCACGTGCCGACCGCCGGGTGGGATCAGCATATGGTGTACGAACTGAATCGTCTGCAGGCAAGTCCGCTCGGGCGACGCCTCTGTCTCATAAAGCCTTCGAACAGGAGTCGGTTCATCGGAGCGGTTGTGCCACTCGCCGTCCTCGCCGCGAACGCTGTATTCAATCACGCTGTGCGGATTATTGAAGAGCAAGCTCTGGACGACGTTAAACGGTTGCGTTTTCCAATTGGCAGTTGTCATAAGATCGACCTAGATGCGAAGCAATCGGAGACTCCTGCTAATTGACAGGTGCCCTTCATTCTACCCTGCTCAGACTAGCCAGCCGAAGCCCCGGCGAGCAAAGTCGCCCCGGCGACGCTCGATCTGTTGGCGTCCTTGGGAGCGTCACCGGATGCATCGTCGCAACCGACTCGCGATGCTAGCATCGGTCGAAACAGTGAAGAAGACATTCGTAATCGCGCGATGTGAACGTCCGCTTGGTTCGATCTTGCTTGGATCCTCGCGTCGCGATACGATCTTACCGCGTTAGTTCTGGAGTACGGGACGTCTCGCGCGGTTGTGTTCTTCGATGTGGAAAGGATTCGCAACATGACATTGGCTCTTGGGGATATTGCCAACCTAGTTGGCGGGGACTTGTCTGGTGATGCCGCACTCCCGATCACAGGTGCTGCGATCATCCGTGATGCAGGCACCGACGACGTGACGCTGGCGGATAGCGAACAAGCTGCGAAGGGCTTGGCTGATTGTCAGGCTGCCGCCGTGCTTGTTCCGCCGGAGGTGAAACCGGAAGGTTTGCCGTTCGTCACCGTCACGGATGTGCATGAATCGTTCGCCCGTATTGTCGCGCAATTCCAGCCGCACGCCGCGGATCGCGTCTGCGGCGTGAGCGCCGCCGCACACGTCAGCAAGAGCGCGAAGATCGGACGCAACGTCATCATCTATCCGACGGCAACGATCGGCGATGACGTGCAGATCGCTGACGGGTCGGTAATCTATCCTGGAGTACACATCCTGCCGGGCTGCCGCATCGGCCAGGATACCAAGCTATTTCCGAATGTCGTGTTGTACGAGAACACTGTCGTGGGGAACCGCGTCATCATTCATGCAGGTGCAGTGCTTGGAGCGTATGGGTTCGGCTACAACACCGTGAACGGGAAGCATAACCTGTCGGCTCAGTTGGGTTACGTTGTGGTCGAAGACGATGTGGAGATCGGCGCATCGACGACGGTCGATCGAGGCACGTATGGGCCAACAACGATCGGCGAAGGAACCAAGATCGACAACCTCGTGATGATTGGGCACAATTGCCGCATCGGAAAACATAACCTATTTTGTTCGCAGGTCGGTATCTCGGGCAGTTGTACAACGGGCGATTACGTCGTGCTGGCTGGCCAGGTTGGCTTGCGCGACCACATCGACATCGGCGATCGTGCCACGGTCGGCGCGAAAGCTGGAGTCATGAACAACGTCCCCGTGGACGCCTTCCACTTCGGAATTCCTGCCACGCCGGACCGAGAGCAGACCCACACGTTAGTGGCATTGAGAAAGCTCCCCGAAATGCGCAAGCAGTTCAAAGCCTTGCAGAAGCAGGTCGCGGCTCTCACCGAGCAACTCGAAAGGGCGGCATAGGCATCGTTTCGTGACAGTTACCAAGCTTGATCGCGATACGACCGTGGGCCTGATCGCCGGCTGGGGTCGCTATCCGATTGTCATCGCCGAGGCACTGAAGGCTCAGGGGCATCGAGTCGTTTGTGTGGGCATCAAGCAACACGCCGACCCGAGCTTACGAGACATCTGCGATGTCTACAGCGAAATCGGTCTCGGCAAGTTGGGTGCTGCTTTTCGCTTCTTTCGCAAGCATTCTGCCAGCACCGCCACGATGGCCGGTAAGATCCACAAGGTGCTGATCTTCAAACGTTTCTATTGGCTGACGCATTTCCCGGATTGGGGAGGCCTGATGACGTACTTCCCTTTCGTCTTCAGTAAGACGAGAGACTGGAAAGACGACACGATCCTCGGAGCCATCGTCGAAGCTTTTGCCCAACGTGGTATTACGTTTGCCCCCGCCACCGACTTTCTACCGGAGTTACTCGTGAAAACAGGAGTACTGACCCGACGACGACCGACCAGTAGCGAGTTGAAAGACATCGAATTTGGTTGGCAGCTTGCCAAGGAAATGGGACGGTTGGACGTTGGACAAAGCGTTGCCGTCAAAGAGCGAGCCATCCTCGCAGTCGAGGCGGTCGAGGGGACTGACAAGTGCATTCAGCGAGCCAGCGAGTTGTGCCCAGACGGTCAGTTCACGCTCGTCAAGGTCGCGAAGCCGAAGCAGGACATGCGTTTCGATGTCCCCACGATTGGGATCGGTACGATGGAAACGCTGGTCGAAGCCGGCGCTTGTCTGTTAGCTATCGAAGCCGACAAGACGATTTTGCTCGACGAGGCTGAGGCGATCGAGTTTGCCAATCGACACAAGCTGTGCCTGGTGGCTCTGTCCGATGCGGCCGGCGAGTTGCACGACGCTGCGTAAGACTGGGGAATACCTAGCGTCATCAATTCGGAGATGCGTTCTCGGCGGCTTCTACTAGTCTTCACGGCCTCGTCAATCGCATCAAGAAATAGAGCCGTTTCTTCCGGGTGGTGTCAGATACCCAACTAATGAGGCCCCCGTAATGCCCTCGGTTGCTAGCGGCAACGGATCCCGCCGCATCCAGAGAAAACGGGGGATCCCGACGCGGGCGACCAGTCATCGTCAAGGCTCCAGCCGGCTGGAGAGCCTAGTAACTTGTCAAATCTCGATTGACGGAGTTGGCGATTTCGAATCTGCTTGGGCTTCCCATGACAGGAAGTCGTTTTTGGATGAGGAGATCCACGACGGCCAAGCATCTCGTCAAAGCCTTTTCTCAGGCCGAAGCTCGTCGCTTGTCATCGCATCTGGAATTTCATAACACGCCAAGCACGGCAGTTGGTGGCAAAGATCTACCCGCCAATCGGGATTTGACGTGGTACTAGGCAACAATCGAGTTTGAGTTGGTGCTGTTTCGCCGTGACCCGATGCATTCAGGCGCGGTCTTGAGGCAGAAGCAACTGCGCAATAGTCAAACCGTTGGAACTTTTATGGCGAATACCTACCGTTTTCTCGACGACGCTCAACGCGAATTGACACCAGGTTGCGTTGTGCAAGCACATGCGCTTGTGCAGGGAACGACGAGTGAGATTGAGACGCTTCGTTCGGAGCTTGGAAGACAGACCTCCACGCGCCTTATCCACCAGTGCGATGAGCAACCGTTGCCGACCTCGCAGCGGTCCTTGCTTCGGCTCGCCAGGCCTATCTAATCGCTTCGGACTTCAGTCAATGGGGTGTCGTGGCAGCACCAAAACATCTGGGGCGCGTTCCCGCTGCGATTATCTTGAAGCGGCATCGCCGCAAAGGCATGGCGGCGGTTTCACCCACCATTCTCCCGCAACATTCGCTGCATTCGGTGTCGGGAACGATTAGCATCGCACTTGGAATCCACGGACCGAATTATGGGGCCGGTGGCGGATGCGGCGCGCTAGGCGAGGGTTTGCTCTGTGCCGTCACGCTGATGGCCAACGGAACGTTGCCGGGTATTTGGTTGGTTCTGACAGAATGGAATCCGGAGCCCATTCCCGATGAAGGTAACGCGCACGACGTTGGGGATGCCACGTGTCATGCACTCGCGATCGCTTTATCGTGCCGTCATCAGCAGGACGAAAGTCAGCTTCTTCGCTTGTTTCCAGGCGAGTCATTGGCGATTCCAGTCGTGTTGCCACCAGTTCTGAGCAACCAAACAACCGTGATCGAGTTGGCCAGAATGCTCGACGTTGAGTATCAAAACCGATCCACCGAACATCGTTCGCAGTTGGCCACTCGCAGTACCGCGAACGAGTGCGATGACCGTAAAGCAGCCTGAGAATTCGCACCATGAGCAAGGTTTGGATCACCGGAGTCGGCGCCGTCACACCGCTCGGCAACGGTTTACTAGTGTTTGCTGCAAACGCACTGGCGGGTAAGTCCGGCATTGGAAGCATCGCGTTTGCAGGCAAGCCGAGCGAGCGGCAATACATTGCCGGTTTCCGTGGGGGCAGTTCCCGAGCCAGCGGGTGAGGCAAGCCAGTCGATCAAGCCGGTGAGTCAATTCGAACGACTCCTGTTGGCGTGTACTTCCGCAGCACTCGAAGATGCGGGTATGCCTCAACGGCCGCACAGGCCTAGTTCTGGGGATTGGGGCCGAATGGCTGTGCGCCTGGGAAGAAGGCTACTCGGAGAGTGACAACCGCGTACTCAACCCGGAGCAGGACAAGCGGTCAGCCGCAAACCTGGTTGCCGATTGGCACCAAATGACCGGTCCGTCAGTGACCGTAGCGGCGGCGTGTGCCAGTGCCAACGTGGCTCTTGCGCAGGCGAAACGGTGGATTGAAATGGGATGGATCGAGGTTTGCCTGGTCGGCGCATGTGAGATCGTAACACCTTTGTTGATGGGAGGATTCGACAAGCTGCGGGCCCTGAGCCGGAATTTCGACAACCCGACGGTTGCATCAAGACCCTTTGATCGCAGTCGTGACAGGTTTGTGATGGCGGAGGGCGGAGCCTTCTTCGTACTGGAGTCGTCCGACCATGCGCGGCGGCGCTCGGCGCGAGCTTACGCTGAAGTGGCAGGATACGGTGCCAGCAGCGACGCCTTCCACATTGTTGCTCCCAGCACGGAGCACCAACACGCGGCGCTGGCGGTGCAGCATGCACTGGACGACGCACAGATCAATCCCGAGGATATCGACTACGTGAACGCCCATGCCACTAGCACTCCGATCGGGGATTCCTCGGAAGCCAACACATTGCGTCGAGCGTTTGGTCCGGCGATTGAAAAGATTCCGGTCAGTTCGACAAAAGCATGACGGGACATTTGTTAAGCGCTGCGTCAGCCATCGACGCGGTTGCCTGCATCGTAGCGCTGGAGTGTCAAGCCACGCCGCCGACGATCAATCTGGATGATCCGGACCCGCAGTGCAATCTTTGCCACGTCCCCAACCAGGCTCGCGAAATGCCGATCCGAACCGTGCTGTCGAATGCCTTTGGGTTTGGCGGGTGCAATACAAGCCTGATTCTTCGCAAGGTGGCTTAGTGGTGATCGCAAAAAGATTTCGCCATGGCGAGTGTTTCTCGTCAGGCCGCGGCGATGCACCACAAGTTTCAAGTTCCATGGGTGCGTTGGTCGAATCGTATTATCAGGAGCGGCCGCGCGGATGAAATCTCTTCGAAAACTGACCTTCCTGCTATTGCTAGGCTCGATTGTTGCCAGCAGCGGCTGTGCGCACATCGCCGAGGCACTCTTCAACGGCGTGGCTGACGACACTTACCAGCGTCAGTTTCCCGACGGTCGCGAGGAAGGTGGGCTGACTCGTGATGAGAAGCGTGCTCGATTCGAAGAGGGCAGCATCCGATTCATGTTGCGGGACAGAGCCTATGGCGAGGAGGGGCGAGTCCCAGGCTCGCCATAATTAGGCATCGAGAATCGACTGCAACGCGTCTCCAAGCGCGACGATACCTTCTGTGATCGCGTCGTCGGGAATCACGAGCGGCGGGCAGACTTTAACCGTTGGTTGATTCACCTGGAAGAGCATGACGCCGTGCTTCACAGCCGCCCAAGTCCAGTCGCGAGCCAACTCGCGACTCGGTTTGCCTGTTGTTGGATCCTGCACGTGAATTGCCCGCAGCAGACCGTAACCGGTCGCTTGGGTGATGTGGTTTGGGAATCGCGATTGCAGGTCCGACAACGCGTCTTCGGCGATCGCCCCTTTCCGTGACGCCTCTTGAGTCAGGTTTTCGTCGCGGAGGATCTTCAAGTTCGCCAGTGCCGCCGCGCACGAGAGCGGATGCGCGGCATGTGTCGTCGTGACTTCACCGGGATGAAGGACGTCAAGGATTTCGGCAGGGCCCAACACCGCCGCGAGGGGCAACGTCGAAGTCACACCTTTCGCAATGCAGATCAGATCCGCTTTGATTCCGTAGTGCTCGTGGCCAAACCACTTTCCCGTGCGGCCAAAACCCGTTTGTATCTCGTCGAAGATCAGCAGCACCTCGTGCTCGTCGGCCCATGCTCGCAACCGTTTCAGATAAGCCATCGGCAGCGGCGTTGCGCACCAACCCTGTAACGTCTCGACGACAACGCCGGCGACCTCATCCGCCACGACGCCCTGATCCGCAAGTTGTTCGATGCTTCGATCAAAGAACTCTGACCATTCCCGGTCCGTCAGGTCCGTGCTGCGCGGATCTTGCCGCGGAAACGGCAAGTGATGAATCGCAGAGTCGGCCGTCGCCAGCCATGGTTTGGCGGCGCTGTCGCCGGACAGTTGATGTGCGCCTAGCGTCCAGCCGTGATAGTCTCCCGTGAACGTCAAGATGCGATATTTGTTTGCATTCTTCTCCATCCCCCCAACGCGTGCCAGTCGAAGCGCACACTCGATCGCCTCGGAACCGACCGTCCAGAAGTAGACCTTGTCGCAGTGCTCGGGAGCGAGCTTCAACAGTTCTTCCGCCAGGCGAATGCGAACCTCCGACGCAAAACTGAATTGAGCGAACAGCCCAGCCTGCGCGTGTTCCGCAATCGCTTTGCGAATTGCCGGATGACCATGTCCGGTGTTCGTCATCACGGCCGTGGAAGAGAAATCGATCCAGCAGTTGCCCGCGGCGTCAAAGACTTGATAGCCGGAAGCACGATCCCAGATCACGGGGGGTTGATAGCAATTCACTTGCGGGAAGACTCGCGCCGCGTCCGCCAATCGGTCTACGTAGTCCGGTGCCGGGAGCGCCGTGGCGATCCGTCGATGAGCCGTTTCGATCCGCGGCGTCTCTTCGGGCTCGATGACAAACGAGTTCGATAGAATCGGTGTAGCCATGACGTGGTTACAGTTCGGCAGTCTGAGTAACGAGCAGCTTCTCGGCGACCTCGCGCGACAATGTTGTTTCTTCGCCTGCGACGTTGACCGTTACGATACCTGCCTCGGTTCGGTTGGCCGCAACTGCCCCCTGCGCACCCAGCGACAACCCTGTCTCGCTCAAGTACCGCAAGAACTCCGGTGCTTGATCAAGGACCCGAACCAATTCAAACGGATTGCCAACCGAGGCATCGGCCAGGCTAAGACTGGGCATGGCTTCAATCGTGCCGTCCGCTCTCGGGATCGGGTCGCCGTGCGGGTCGGTCGCAGGCTTCCCAAGAAACTCATCAATGCGGTCGATCAGTCGATCGCTGACTGCGTGCTCCATGTTCTCGGCCTCTTCGTGAACTTCGTCCCACGACAAGTCGAGCGTCTGTGCGAGAAACAGTTCAATCAACCGGTGCCGACGTAGAACTCGAAGCGCGAGCTTGTTTCCACTACGCGTCAACCGCACACCCTCGTAAGGCGTGTACTCCGCGAGCCCACTCTCGCCGAGCGTCTTCAGCATGCTGGTGACCGAGCCTGGGGAAACACGCAAGGCCGACGCGAGCTGGCCTGTCGCGGCAGGCTCATTGGCCTGGCGCACACAGGTCTGATAGATCGCTTTGACGTAGTTTTCGATCGTCAGGCTGGCCAAGTCATTAGTTCCCACAGTAGGTTCCGCGAGCCGAGCGGGGCCTGAATGGCAGTGTGTCAGAGCCTTCGAAGTCCCGCTCGGCTCGCGGGACCTACTGCCAACGCATCCCAGACAACGCCGCTGATTGTACCCCATCTTCGCAACCCAACGACTCCCCATTCCCTCTGGCCCGCGAATCGCCGATGATATCGCCATGAATCTGAATGAACTAGCTCTGCGCCGTTGCGAGCGTCTGGTACAGCAAGCGACCGAACTGAACATCGCGGTGCTTCGCGACGAGACAGGCGCGAGGATCGTTGACTGCGGCGTGCACGTGCCAGGCGGAATCGAAGCAGGAATCGCATTGGCCGAAGTGTGCCTCGCCGGCCTCGGGCGAGTTGATGTCGTTCCATGCGATCGGGATTTATGGACGGGTAGTGCCGTCACGATCCGGACGGACCAGCCAGTCGCCGCATGTATGGCATCACAGTACGCGGGTTGGCAAGTCGCGGGCGAAAAGTTCTTCGCGATGGGCTCTGGACCGATGCGAGCTGTGCGCGGTCGCGAAGAATTGTTCGCGCATATCGGCTACAAGGAATCGGCCGACGCGGTCGTAGGCGTATTGGAAGCAGGCAAGTTGCCGCACGAAGACGTCTGTCATCACCTGGCCGCAGAGTGTCGAGTCGAGGCCGAGAAACTAACGCTGCTGGTCGCTCCAACCGCAAGCCTCGCCGGCACAATCCAAGTCGTTGCACGTTCGGTCGAGACGGCTCTTCACAAGTTGCATGAAGTCGGGTTCGAGCTCAGTCTCGTTCGTAGCGGCTTCGGCGCGGCTCCGCTTCCGCCCGTCGCTGGCGACCACTTGGCGGGCATCGGCCGCACAAACGACGCTGTTTTGTACGGCGGCGAAGTCACATTGTGGGTCGATGGTGATGACGACGCCTTACGCGAGTTCGGCCCGCAGATCCCCAGCTCTTCTTCACCCGACCACGGCCACCCATTCGCCGAGATCTTCGCCCGATACGATCGCGACTTCTACAAGATCGATCCGATGCTCTTCAGTCCCGCCGTCGTGACTTTGAACAACGTCGAGACAGGTACCTCGCTACGCTTTGGCGAAACGGTGCCACAAGTGATTCATCAGTCCTTCGCTTCATGAGTTTCCACCATGAGACTCGGTGTACTGGCGGCTACCGACAGTTGGTATCTGAAAGACCTGCAGCGAGCAGCCTCCAGCACGCATGAAGTCGTTGGCCTCAGTTTTTCCGAGCTGACCGCGCAGGTCAGCGGCGACGACAAGTCCATTTCTTGCGGCGAGGTCGCGCTTCCAGAATTCGACGCAGTGCTTGTCCGTTCGATGCCCCCCGGTTCGTTAGAGCAAGTCGTCTTTCGAATGAATGCGTTGGCTCAACTCGAACAGATGGGAGTGGCCGTTATCAACTCCGCCCGCTCACTCGAGACGGCGATTGATAAGTACCGTTGCGCCGCCGAACTGCAATGCCTGCCACACGCACCGCGGTCATTCGTGTGTCAGACGTTTGAAGAAGCCATGAGAGGCTTCGAACTGCTCGGCGGCGACGTCGTCATCAAACCGATTTTCGGAGGCGAAGGACGCGGAATCACCCGTGTGTCCGATCCCGATCTAGCCGTTCGAGCCTTCAAGATGCTTGCGCAGATGAACGCCGTCATCTTTCTGCAGCAATTCATTCCGCACAAGGGCTTCGACATCCGCCTGTTCCTCCTCGGTGGACGAGTCTTCGCCATGAAACGGATCAATCCAAGCGACTGGCGAACCAACGTCAGCCGCGGAGCCGCAACGGAACCGTTTGAATGCGACGACAAGTTGGGCGCAATTGCCCGCGCCGCCGCTGACCGGACGGAAGCGATCATTGCCGGCATCGACATCCTGCCTGGACAAGACGGCAAGAACTATTTGCTGGAGGTAAACGCCGTCCCGGGCTGGAAGGCACTTGCGCGGACCCTGAACGTCGATATGTCGGCCGAGGTCCTGCATGGCATCGACGCTGTCACTCGGCAGAAGGCACCACCGCTACGGTGATGTCGCTCGAATCGAAGTCTCCGCGTTCTCGCGTGACCGGCAGGTTACGCCCCCCGTGGGTTCCGAAGTGGCTTCGAGCGCGTCTTCCGGGCGGTGTGGCGAGGTCTGATAATCAACCGTCTTGCGCGGCCGCTGTTCGTGCTGCATCCGCAGTGACAACGAAAACTATTCGGCCAAGTAAATAACGGCCTGATCGCGTTGTTGCAGCAGCGTTAGCACTTTCTCCATTTCTAATTCCCCCGTCTCGGAGATGAACAGTGTCGGTCGATCCAAAACCTTCTGCTGCTGTTGCCATTGATGAATGATGTCTTCACCGGCGTTTTTCTGTTCCTCCGGCGTCATGTTCCAGTGATAAGCAATCGTGTCGTAGCCGCCAATTTTCTTTAACGAGCGATGGGCGATGAAACTCACCGCCGGATAATCGTCTTGCACGAGGAATGCTAAATACGGAGCGATCCAGTCGTCTCGCGACACCTCACGGGCCGGTTCCCAGCCCATGTGCCAAGCGATGATGGCTCGTTGACCTGCGTCTCCCTCCAACGCCATCTGCACGGAGAGAGCCGCCTCGGCCCACTTTTCCGCCAGTTCGGGAGGCTTCTGGCCGTACCAATCGACCAGCGTGTCGCCCGTCCATTGCAACGTCTTGTCAAGATGGCACAAGTTGCACGCGTTGGGCCGCCCGGCGTTCACGGTCTCAGCGACGGAAGGAGTGCCGACCGTGTGGCTGCGCGTCGCTTTGAGCAAACCGTAGGTCGTGTTGGGCATGTGGCAGTTGTAACAGAGACTGCCGTGGGACGATGCGAGATGGTGAGTGTGCGCCATGAGTTGGTCCTGCGATCGATACTCTTCATGGCAGAAGATGCACGCCTGGTTGGTACGCATGTTCGGTTTCAATTGGTCGTCGGTCCATTCCTTGCGAGGGCGCTCGTCATCGGGCGATTGATGCAGAATATGGCAGGAAAAGCAAGACATTTCCCCTCGTTGAAAACATGGTGATGCGATTAAGCCGTTGAACTCGCGACCGATGATGCGAATCATTCCATCCGACCAAAATTGTGTAGCGTCAGGAACGACCTTACGACGCAGCAACAGATTATCCCCCGGACGATAACCGTGGCCGGAGTGCGACACTTCCTCCCAGGTTGCCATTGCGTACTCTTGCCAAGTCATGTGGCATTGTCCGCATACTTCGGACGAGCGCCGGTGCGGCAATCGCAGAGGATTGATGATGGTGTCGCGAGCTGAAGCTTCGGTCTTGTTGTGAAAACTAATGTGTGATTCGCCCGGACCGTGGCAGGCTTCGCAAGCAATTCCGAATTCGCCAACGGTCGATTGCGGCGGTAAAGAGACGTCCTGTTCGAGGCTCGGTTCCCCGTGAGTCGTATGGCACAGGATGCAAGTCTGGTTCCACTGGCCAATTCCATAGAGGTCTTTATGAGTGTACGGGGACGACGGATGGCCAGGCGGTAAATTCACGAAGGACGACGTCCCCGGAATCCAGTCTTGCTCGGCAATCCGCCACACAAACGGCAGCATTGCCAGTTCCCGCCCCTTTCCCGTCGATATCCAATACATCTGGATGGTATGCGAGCCGGTACACAAAACAATGTTGCGCCGAATCGTCTCTGGTAGGCTTTCTCCTAGGTCCGTTTGCGGAGGATCAAACTCGGCCCAAAACTCCTCCTTGTCGCGCCCAAGACGGTACTCATGGCCCCAGTACGCCAGTTCCACTCCGTCGAAATCGCCGACGATCGCATCCGGCGAGGCCACTTGTGTCATCGTTCGATGAAAGGAGTCATGCCACGTTTGATGTTCATGCGAATGGCATGTTTGGCACGCTTCTGAACCGACATATCCATCGGCGGAAATCGCTACCGGACGAGCTTCCGGACCGTCCACGAAAGTGCCCTTCTGAGAACTGGGAGTCATGAACCACAGCCCGACGCTGCCCAGAACGATCAACAAACAAAGAGCCGTACCGAGGGCCAACGTCCATCGCGGTATTCCCACTTGAGGTGGCAGCGATTGTTTGTCATCGCTATCGCTGAACCGTTGGGAAGAGTCGGAGGACATGACGGAATAAACTCCCACTACAACGACAAGTCATTGCTTATGATGACGTACACCCATTGTTTTTGGAAGCCCGAAGCCTGAACAAATTCTAAGAACGTGTTGTGAGATTAGTTCTATGGGTTGGCAAGGTGCCGATCCCAAACGATTTCCGCGGTGCGATGAACGGGACTGGTTTTATCTGATGCGTCACATTCCCTAACAGGTTATCTATCGGCCGCACGAGGATCATTGGGTTGTGATTGCGGTTGCGCACTTCGCGCGGAAGCCTCGATACGGGTCGGGTCGTGAGCGGAGTGCCGTCTAACTCACTCGCCAAGAGCCCCGGGGCACTTAGGCCCTTGGCAGCTCGCAGTCACGCGGTATGCGCCACTGGCCTTTGGCCGACTGTACCGCTATAACGAGAAGCTCGAATGCCCGTTTCGTTCGCGAATTACAGAGGCGAAAGTACTTACGAATGGCCAAGAAGACGATTGCTGATGTCGATGTCGATGTAGCGCGTAAGACTGTTTTGATTCGAGTTGACTTCAACGTGCCGCTCGACGAACAGCAGCAGATTACCGACGATCGCCGCATCCAATCGGCATTGCCTTCGATTAACTCCGTCCTTGATCGTGGCGGCAAAATCATCTTGATGAGTCATCTCGGCCGGCCTAAAGGAAGCGGCGACCCGAGTGACGCCAAGTACAGTCTTCAGCCCGCTGCCGTAAGACTCGGCGAGTTGCTCGGCAAGGAAGTCGCCTTCGCGACGGACACGATCGGCATTGACGCGCAAGCCAAAGTTGCCGCGTTGTCCGACGGCGGTGTGGTGGTGCTCGAAAACTTGCGGTTCAACGTCGGCGAGAAGAAGGGCGACGAAGAGTTCGCGAGAGGTCTGGCCGCGTTTGCTGACATCTACTGCAACGATGCCTTTGGGACGTGCCATCGCAAAGATGCTTCGATGTTGGCCGTCCCTTCGGCCATGGGCGACAAGCCCAAAGTTGTCGGCTTCCTCGTCGCTAAAGAGATTCAATACCTCAGCGACGCGGTCTCGAACCCGCAGCGTCCGTTCATCGCGATCCTTGGCGGGGCGAAGGTTTCCGACAAGATCAACGTGATTCAGAACCTGCTGACGATCTGCGACCGCATCTTGATTGGCGGAGCGATGGCGTACACGTTCTCGCTCGCACAAGGCGGCAAGGTTGGAAAGAGCCTCGTGGAAGAAGATAAAGTTGCCCTCGCCAAGGAATTGCTGGCCGCTGGCGGCGACAAGCTGATGCTGCCTACCGACACGCACTGCGGCGACGCCTTCAGCGCGGACTGTAACAAGCAAATTGTGGCCGCGGGCGAGATCGCGGACGACTTCGAAGGGCTCGACATTGGCCCCGAAACGGCCAAGGCTTACGCGGACGCGGTCAGAGATGCCAAGACCGTCGTGTGGAACGGTCCGATGGGCGTCTTCGAGATGCCGCCGTTCGATGACGGTACAAAGGTGGTTGCTCAGGCGATCGCGGACAGTGAAGCGACCAGTATCATTGGCGGCGGCGATAGCGCAGCCGCGATCCAGCAACTCGGCTTCGCCGACCAAGTCAGTCACGTCAGTACAGGTGGCGGCGCGAGCCTCGCGATGCTCGAAGGCAAACCGTTCGCGGCCGTTGATGTGTTAGACGATGCGTGACATGGGGCTAAGAGGCTAACTCGTGAAGAGTGAGAGACCGAAATATCGAACAAGGAATGTCCAAATCTGAACTTCGACTTTCGACATTCCTTGTTCGATATTCGACATTCATTCCGCCTGGCTGGTCGAGATGCCTAACCATGAAAACCAAAGACGAACTAAAGCCGCTCATCGAACGCATCGCCAGCGCCGACAGTCCGGTCGGCATGGATGCGGGTTACGTTCACGCGTTGATTCTCGACAAGTTCGAACAGATCGAACGTCGGCTTAACAAACTAGAAGCGGAGTCACCGGGAAACGCGGACACGGCGGACGACTGAATCACGAACAGCACAAGAGACGGAGACGCCAAGATGCCGAAAATTCTGATGCCGCTCGGAGACGCCACGGAAGCGCTCGACACTTTCTATCCGTTCTTCCGGCTCGCGGAAGAGGGATATGAAGTTGTTGTCGCCGGTCCCGATGCCCGCCTCTATCACACGGTTCTCCACGAGATCCCGCCTGATTCGAGCATCCCCTGGGACATTACCCAAGAGCGGCCCGGCTACTTCATCAAGGCGACTGCTGCCTTCCGAGATTTAAAAGCTGATGACTACGCGGGCCTGTTCATCTCGGGCGGCCGCGCGCCCGAGTACCTTCGTTACGACAAGGACCTCCTGCGTGTGACCCGCGAGGTCTGCGAAGCCGGCAAGCCGATCGCATGCGTTTGCCACGGGATCGAGATACTGACCGCTGCCGGTTGTATCGAAGGCAGGACTTGCACGACCGTGGCGAAGTGTGCCCTGGACGCCGAGCAAGGCGGAGCCACTTACGTCGATCAAGAGATTGTCATCGATGGCAACATTGTTACGGCGCGAACTTGGCACGATAACGCCCCCTTCATGCGTCAGTTCATCAAAATGTTAAGAGAAGCGCAGTAACGCCTGCTGTGGCGCATACGGTGCTGGGGTCGCATCCGAAAGTTTCCCGAGTCGTAGCACCTTCGGGTAGCTGAATGACTAGCCTACGCGGATCATAACGTAAACGAAAGCACTTCTATGAACTCCAGTCAATTCAACGGCAGCAACGCCTGCAGCGACCACATCCTCCGCAGGCTGGCGCGTAGTGGATCGGAGCCGAGTAGACAGGCACTCGGCAAGTTACAGTTTTCGGTACCATCTGGCAGACCATCACAGTAACTTCCCTCTGCACGGTATGCGGAACAATGACCGTGTAGGTCTGCTTCCGCTCTTCAGCAACCGTCTTGTAAGTCGTCACGTTGCGCGTCCGAGTTTTTGGCTGCGGCACCATGACCGTGTAAGTAACATCGCGGCTCTGCGTCTCTTGAACATACTTGCACACTCTGACCATGCGTGTGCGAAGCTCTGGCTTATAAACAGTGACGTTGTAGTCGAACTGCTCTTGGACGTACTCGTTGCGAGTCACCGTGTATGGGACTTGCTCGGTCACAATGTTCGAACGCCACACGCGATGAGTGAGTGTTGACTTCTGTGCGACGACATTGCCACCACCCTTTTGAGCTGGCGCGCCGATGGCACCCTTTTGGGCCACCGGACCCGCAGCGGCAACATCTTCCCAATGACCGAGGTTCTTTGTCACCGTTCGAGTCTCCTGAACCTGAACTGGGCGGCAGACGGTTCGCGTGCCAGTTCGAGTCTCCTGAGACGGAACGCAGATTGTATAAGTCTGTTCGACTTCGCTCCACACGGGTTTCGACACCGTGTAGGTCTGCGTGCGACTCTTCTGTTGCGGAACCATCACTGTGTAGTTATCAGTGACTTGACGAGTCTCCGGCACTTGCCGATGGACAGTGACCGTCCTTTCACGGGTCTCCGCCTGGCAAACAGTCGAGTTGACCGTGCGGGTTTGTCGAACCATCTGTGGAACCATGACCGTCTTCTGAACTGTCTGGTAGCTTTGGCTGACACAGGCCGCACAGCCGCAACCAGCCTCTGCTCGATCAACAGTGGCGAACACTAGCATCGCCGCTGCGATCGATGCGAAGCCGGCTCTCGCCGAGACGAACGAACGTTTCATAAGGTCACTCCTTGTCTCGCTGCTCTGCCGGGCCGGAAGGCACACGTCGCGACTCGCGAAGCCCAAGACTAATGTTAAATTACATGCAGTGCGAATGCTAGATAATATAAACAGACATGTCGTGTAGAGAAAGATATGCAAACATGGCAATTTGTCCTATGGGTGGCCACTGCAGCCGAAAGGACTCAAACGGATAGCCGGATTGATCCTGTAGCACTTAAGGGAAGGCCGGATCGTTGGTTTCCCAAGGAGCGACGCCGTAAAAGTGCACGTAAACCTCGACCGCCGTGTTGAAACCCGCTATGGCCAGGCACAAACAGCAGAGCATCAGTCCTGCGAGAGCGACTCCGCAGCGGCGGGAGGAGAGCCCCCAGGTGCCAATGGCAATGCCAAAGGCTGCCACGACGATCCCCCCTGTCGGGAAGGAAAAGGCGAGGATCAAAGCGATGCCACCGATGGGAAACGTCAGCGCCGCTGCGGTCGTCGAACCATCGTAGCTTCGTTTCGACCGGTCTACCGTAGCTGGGGAGGAAGCGACGGCGGACGCGTCCGCCAGAAGGGCAGTCTCCGCCGAGCCTCTGTCAGCGAAGGGCGACCCACACCGGATGGGGATGGCTGACATCGGCGGAGTGCCTTCGTCCGCCTGATGCAAGTCGGCACCCACTTCGCTGACGGGAATCACTGCGGCAACTGGCCTCGATGGAGGTGGGCGACGAACGGGAGGCACGTCGCTGGGCCCGCTGTGGGCTTCGAATGTGTGACCACAGCGCCAGCATCGGTTGACTGCGCCTAAGAGATCTTCACCACACTTCGCACATTGGACAGCCATCGATCGGAAACATGTTCATCAAGAGGGAACTGGAAACCGCGATCGGCATCAGTCTAACAAGCACGAATGGCTAGAGAAATCACACACTCCGCAGGGCTCGGCTGGCAGAACCCTCCGGCGAGGGCTCGGGGCAAGGCAGCGCGAGACCCGTTGGTGTCAGGGCCTTTGATTTATTCAAAATGGGCATTCCGTACGATAGTCTTCCGAGGCCTTGTCCTTACCCACATCCCTCGCCTCCTCCGACCCCGTGTCGGTGGCGCAACGATTGGCATGCTGCCAAAGAGGCAAGCGAGAAACTGCTCCCCGCCGACCCTGCGTCGGTGGAAGCAATGTCGCGTCATGAGGTCCACCGACGCGGGGTCGGTGGTGAAATGTGGGTAAAGACAAGGCTTCCAAGGCCAACGTACATTTCGTGCAACGTCAACAAATGAAAGGCCCTGCCGTTGGCCTGACCTAGAGTTGGAAAAGACCTGAATCGGGTCGTTAACGAAAATCACGGTTGTGGCGGATGTACTGCGATGAAACGAACTCTGTTGCTGTTAGCATTCGTCCCGTTGGTCTTCGCGTCATGTAACACGCGCGACGTACTTTCCTTCATTCTCAACCGAGGCGGTTCCGAAGGAGGCGAAGACGCGGCGGTGACAGGTTGGGGGGATGTTGCTCGTCCTGACTCGGGTGGCGAGCTTGAGGCGGACCCTACGCTTGTGTTATGGGCCGAACTCGGTTACTTGCGTGAGGCAATCGCGACGGGCCAAGAGATCGATCGCGATCGCCTGGACCGCTTGATCGCAAAGATCGATGCTTTGGCGGCGAAGCATAGCGGCACTGAGCCGGCTGACATCCAGATCAGTCAAGAGCTGTCCGATGCCAAGCTGGCAGCTTTGTCGATCGGAGCCGACACATTGCCGGATCGATACGCTCAACTTCGTGACGAATTCGATCCCACAACTGCAGCTAACGCCTCGGTGAAGAACTACGTGACGGAACATCTCAGCCGGGAGAGAGTGGACGATCAGACTCTTCAAGCGCTGAACCGACATATCACAAGCCATCCGGCATGCGAGATGAACGTCGAGTTGTATGTGACCACGGTCGAGCGATTAATGAATGAGGGTGACGTAACTAGCGCGATCAGCACGGCGCGCGAAGGATTGGCGCGTTGCGCGGCTCATGACGATCTTCCCCTGCTGGAGAGTCGTTTGTAGCAAGCCTACAGTGAGAACGCCGGCCACCCAGGAACGCCGATGCAGTTTACGAGTCCGACTTTACGAGGCAATCGCTTCGACTTGCGTTCGACTCGAGGTAATCCCGTGCTGGTCGTGTTTTGGGCCACTTGGTGTCCCGCTTGTCGCGAAGAGGCTTCCGCGATCAAACGCATGCACGAGCGCTACGGCAAGGATGGTTTGAAGGTCGTCGGTGTCAGCATGGACAACGATCGACAGGCACTCGCCGACTTTGCGGTTGAACAGGATATGGATTGGCCCGTGACGTTTACCGAAAGCGCTCAGAACGCTGGCTGGAACAACCCGATCGCCAAGCACTACCAGGTGCGATCCATTCCTAGTGTATTCCTGCTCGACGAGCACGGAACGATCATCGCGAATAACTTGCGCGGCGAATCCGAGATCGAATCTGCAATCCTTGACTACTTCGCCGAGCGGCCATAGCCGATCGCAACTGGCGAAACGCGACGGAGCACGGTACGCTGAGCCTTCGACCCTTTCTGTCTTTCAGAAATCGAAGGTACACGGCCATGCAATTTGTTGCGAAGAGATACGACACTGGTGAAGCGGCATCCATTTCCATCTCCGAGGGTCGCATCGCGTCTATCTCCGCGGCGGAAGACGTCGACCTTCCTTGGATCGCTCCCGGCTTCGTCGATCTGCAAGTCAACGGGTACGGCGGGCAAGAGTTCAACGATCTCGAATTGACTTCGGAGAAAGTCGAAATTGTCAGTAAAGCGATGGACGCAGATGGTGTCACGTCGTACTTGCCGACCGCGACAACACACGGCTTCGAGATGTTGTCGCACACCATGCGGACACTGGCAGCAGCGTGCGACGCGTCGCGGGAGGTCGCGCGACGCGTCCCAGGCTTTCATCTCGAAGGCCCGTATATGTCCAAGGAAGACGGCCCGCGCGGCGCGCATCCGCTGGAGCATTGCCGAGCCCCCGACTGGGAAGAGTTTCAACGCTTACAGGAGGCCGCCGGAGGGCACATCCGTATCGTGACCTTATCTCCGGAGTACGCAGAGGCTCCGGCTTTCATTCGCCGGAGCGTCGATTCAGGCGTGCTCGTGGCGATCGGACATACGGCTGCGACGAGCGACCAAATCAAAGCCGCGGTCGATGCCGGGGCGAGCATGAGCACTCATCTTGGTAACGGAGCTCACGGGCAGATTCGCCGACATCCCAACTACATCTGGGATCAACTGGCTGACGATCGCTTGGTGGCAAGCTTAATTGTCGATACGCACCATCTCCCTCCCGCCGTTGTGAAGTGCTTCGTCCGCGGCAAGACGCCGCGGCGCTGTGTCTTGGTGAGTGACTTGGTCGGTATGGCTGGGATGCCATCTGGCGAATACACGAACACCAGCATTGGCAATATCGAAATCTTGGAGGATGGAAGAATCGTTGTTGCTGGCCAGCGACAGTACATGGCCGGTGCGGGCCTTCCGATCACGCACGGCGTGGCGAACATGATGCGATTCACCGACGTCGATTTGAAAACTACCATCGACATGGCCAGCATTCGTCCAGCCGAGTTGATTGGCGAAACGCCGGTGCGGCTCGAGATCGGCGCCGTCGCTGATCTCGTCCTCTTTGATATACCAGGCAGCGGTCCGGCCCACGTGCGTTGCACGATCAACGCGGGTGAAGTCGTGTATGGATCTCCAACGTAGAGTTGGAGTCCCGCCTTTAGGCGATCGCCTGAGATGTCCTGGAGGAACCGCCTAAAGGTGGAACTCCAACTCCGCCTTTTGCTGGCAAACCGCTTTCCGTACAATCGCGGGCGAGCTTGTGCAAGACGCACGAAACTGCAAACGAGTATCGTATGCCGACGGTCGATGAAGCACTTCAAATTGGTTGGAAGAAGCACCAAGCGGGTGACTTACGCAACGCCGAGCGCGTCTATCGACAAGTGCTGGACGCCGCACCGACGAACGCCAACGCATTGTGCTTCTTGGGGATGGCTTGTCATGACCAACAACGCTACGACGAAGCCGTCGAAGCCTATCGCAAGGCTCTCGACTCTCAACCGAACTTCCCAGTCGCGCTTAGCAATCTAGGGAACACACTCAAGCAGCAAGGCAAGCCAGACGAGGCGGAAGCGAGTTGCCGCAAAGCAATCAAGCTGAAGCCGGATTATCCGACCGCGTACAACAATCTTGGTGTTGCTCTTGTCGCGCAGGGCCGGCTACCAGAATCAGCCGAGGTTTTTGAGAAGGCTCTTTCGCTGCTGCCAGACGATGCTGTGACGCACGCGAACCTGAGTGCTTCGTTGATGCGGCAAGGCAAGTACTCCGAAGCAGAAGAGATTTCAAAGAAGGCCCTTACGCTCAATCCAAACTATGCCGAGGCTCACAAGAATCAGGGGATCGTGTGGCTGCTGCTTGAAGACTTCGAACGCGGTTGGCCCGAGTACGAGTGGCGATGGCAGTGCCCTGGCTGCGCGATGCCACCGTACGAGCAGCCCCTGTGGGACGGATCGTCCCTCGAAGACAAGACCATCTTGTTGCACCACGAGCAGGGACTGGGTGACACCATTCAGTTTGTTCGTTATGCGCCGATCTTCGCCGAGCAAGGTGCGAAGGTCATCGTCAAGACACAAGAGCCCTTGATGAAGCTGCTCGCGAGTTGTGAGGGCATCGACGCGCTGGTGCATGACGACAAGGATCTGCCGGATTTCGACGTGCATGTCCCAATGCTCAGCGTCCCCGGCAGATTGAAGACCAACTGCGAGAACATTCCGGGCAGCGTCCCGTACGTGCACGCCGACGAGTCGCTCGTGCAGAAGTGGCGAGAACACTTGGCACAATACGAAGGCTTCAAAGTCGGCATCGCCTGGCAAGGCAGTCCTGATTTTCACGCCGACGCTCAGCGATCGATTCCACTCTCGTACTTTCATCGTTTGGCGGCAATTCCGGGAGTGCAGTTGTTCAGCCTTCAGAAGGGACACGGAACGGAACAACTAGAAGAGTTGCCACCGGGAATTGAAATCATTGAGTTCGGCGAAGGACTTGACGCGGGCGCCGGTCCATTCATGGATACGGCCGCGATCATGAAGAATCTCGACTTGATGGTCACGTCCGATACCAGCGTGCCGCATCTGTCTGGCGCCTTAGGAGTGCCCTCCTGGGTGGCGTTGTCGCTGTCTCCCGATTGGCGATGGTTTCTCGAGCGAGAAGACAGCCCCTGGTATCCGACGATGCGGTTGTTTCGCCAGAAAACGCTTGCCGACTGGGGGGATGTGTTCGATCGGATTGCCAACGAGCTCGCATCGCAAGTTGGTGTGGAACGGCCGCCACGCGTCGTTCCGGTCAGCGACGGATTCGCCGACACCAATGCCGGTGAGCAGCCGGAAACGACGAGTCGCATCCTGGAGACTGGGTTCAATTGTCTGAAGCAGACACGGCACGGCTACATGCTGTTCAATCAGAATGACATGTATATCGGTCGCTCGTTTGACGAGTACGGCGAGTTCTCCGAAGGCGAGATCGATATGTTCCGTCGAATCGTCGGCGAAGGCGACATCGTCGTCGAGGCGGGTGGGAACATCGGTGCACACACGGTCGCACTGGCGAAACTGGTCGGTCAACAAGGGCGAGTCTATACCTTCGAGCCTCAAAGGATCGTCTTCCAAGCACTCTGCGCGAACATCGCCCTGAACAGCCTGAGCAATGTAGAAGCCCAAAACGTCGCGGTTGGTGCGGCTCCTGCTGAGATCGTCGTACCAGACCTCTCGCCTGACAACGAAACAAACTTCGGCGGCCTGGGGCTCGGCGAGTACGAGACAGGTGAAAAGCGAGCGGTCATCACACTCGACAGTCTCGGGCTTGATAGATGCCGGCTATTGAAGATTGATGTCGAAGGGATGGAGCTCGGCGTGTTGCAAGGTGCCGGGCAACTGATCCGCGAGTGCCAACCGATCATGTACATTGAGAACGACCGCGAGGACCGATCCGCGGCGCTAATCGAGCACATCGGAGGCTTGGGCTACCGAATGTTCTGGCACTCGCCACCGATGTATCGCGAGGGCAATTACTTCGGGAACGAAAAGAACGCCTTTGGAAGAATCGTCTCAGTGAATATGTTATGTGTTCACAAGGACGAAGACTTCGTAACTGACGGATTACGCGAAGTCGAAGGGCCAACAAGTTCCTGGCAAACAACGTAGTTGGAGTACCGGCTTCAGCCGGCAGTACACCAAGCCATATCACCGCATCAATGGAGGAAAGCTGTGACGCAAGACGCAACGATTACCGTCGAGATCGCTCCCGGTGAGCTGATCGATAAGATCACGATTCTCGAAATCAAGTCCGAGCGGATCACCGATGCCGCGAAACTGGAAAACGTCCGGATCGAGCTGGCGACGTTAGAGGCGGCTCGCGATTCAGCCGTGTCAGCTTCGCCAGAGCTGACCGATTTGACTGCCCAATTGAAGGCGATCAACGAAGCCTTGTGGGAGATCGAAGACGATATCCGAGACTGCGAACGCGACAAAGACTTCGGAGAGAAGTTCGTTGATCTGGCGCGTTCGGTTTACAAGAGTAACGACCAGCGTGCCGCGCTGAAACGCGACATCAACGTGCTACTCGGATCGCGCCTCGTCGAAGAGAAATCTTACGCCGATTATGAATAGTCCGAAATCTCAGAGTCGTCGAGCGAGTCGCTATAGCTTCTTCACATAAGCGTAGTAGCCACCGATCTCGTTGCCTGCTGCGTCGATGAATCGCGAGCTTAACCGAGTCGTTCCTGCCTTTAGCCTCATTGTGAAGATCACTTCCTTTCGGCCGGGCGGCAGTTCGAGGCCTGCCGATTGTTCAGCGATCGATACCGTCGCCTTTACCGCAGGAAACGCCTTGCCTGGGCGCGCGCGATACGCTTGAACACCGGGAACGTCTGCGCCCGCGGGAAGGCTCGCGTCGATCGCCGCGTCCGCTTCTTTCGGCCAACGACGAATTCGGATTTCGTACTCGCCATCTTCGACAACCTTGACGTTCCAGAAACCGGTGTTGGCCTTGCCGGTCATGGCGTTGCGTACATGACTGTGATTCCAAGGCGTCGATCTTGTCGTAATCCAGTCATGGCACGTGAGCACGGCCGGATTCTCGGCAGGATGTCCGAGGTAGATCGCGCAGTCTTGCTTGAACGTCGGTTCCAACTCAGCCCACCACCTGTCATAGAAGTTCGTCAACCGTTCGACGATCTTCGGATACTCGGCCGTAACGTTCTTCTTCTGTCCAGGATCGGCTTTGATGTCATAAAGCTCCTTGCCGTTGATCAATCGCCATTGCGACGTCATCACGGCGCTCTTGCGCCACTTGATCGGGTCTTTCACGCGTTGGGAATCGGTCACCAGAATGCGAGCCGGCCAGCGAGTGACTATCTCATTCCTCAGAAGTGGTGCGATGCTGATTCCGTCGAACTTGACATCCTTCGGCGAGGCGATTCCGCAGAGATCGATCAGCGTGGGGACGACATCGACGTGAGCTGCAATTCGAGTAACGTCCCTTCCTCCCGTCAATTTGCCGTTTGGCCAATGAACGAAGAACGGCACGCGGTGGCCGCCGTCGTATTCACTTCCCTTGCCAGCTCGCATGCCAGCGTTGAACGTTCGCCAGCCCGAAGACGATCCGTTGTCCGTCGTAAAAATGAAGATCGTGTTCTCCGTCAAATCTTCGTCGTCGAGGAACTCCCTCAAGCAGCCGACGTTGTCGTCGATGTTCGCGATCATCCCAAAGAAATTGGCGAGCCCGACGTTCAAGTTCTTGTACGGAGCGCTCGACGATTCGGGCGCGTGCATCGGGCCGTGCGGCGCGTTCGTGACGATGTACGCCAGGAACGGCTTGCCAGCGGCTTTCTGAGCCTTGATGAATCGTTTCGCATAGCCAAAGAAGACGTCCGTGCAGAAGCCCTTGACCGGTTCGGCCTTGCTGTTGTGGAAATAGCTGCCATCGAAGTAGGCGTTGTCCCAGAAGTCGGGGGTCTGCCCGACGCCTCCACCACCGTGCCGCATCACTTCGGTAAAGCCGCGATCCTCGGGGCGGTACGGATAGTTATCGCCCAGATGCCACTTGCCGAACATCCCGGTCGCGTATCCAGCATCCTTGAAGATCTGACCGAGCGTGACTTCATTCTCACGAAGCAATGATCGCCCCATGATCGTATGCCACACTCCGGTGCGATTAGTCCAATGACCGGTCAACAGAGCCGACCGCGTCGGGGAACACGTTGGCGAGACGTGGTAGTCCGTCAATCGAACCGACTCGCGATAGAGTTCGTCCAGGTTCGGCGTCTTGAGAACCGGATTGCCGTGGCAACTAAGATCGCCGTAACCTTGGTCGTCCGTCATCACGAGGACCACATTCGGCTTGTCGGCAGCCTCGACGAAAGAGAGACAAACCAGTGTTATCGCGAGAAAGCTGCTGATTCGTAGCATCGTTAATCCTTATGTTGCAAAGCCTGCTTGGGACCGACCGATCAATTCCTTTTTCATTTGTAGGATGGCCGCTCTCGTCCGTCCCAAGCAGCCTGACGGACGAGGCATCCATTTCTACGAGTGTCGAAGCAGTATACTTTGGCTGCGCGGAGATTTCACTTCGTTTAACGCGATGCTGATCGGACACAGGCGCAAATGGCCCTTTCCGTCCCGGACGTTTATTGAGAGAATGCGCGGCGTATCCTACTTCTCTGCCGCGTGTCCTCTCCCATTCACGTGGCATTTGGCGCAGCGCCGATCAACGCACTGCTAATTACGATCCGGTGGGGGTTCCGATGGCGGACGCGCCGACATTACGACAAGACCACACAAAGCATCACGACCCTTTCGTCGAGCATGTCGAGGATATCGATCCGGCCGAGACGCAGGAATGGCTCGATTCCTTGGAATACGTGTTGAGCAGCCGCGGGACCGAGCGAGCCAAGTACCTGCTGGCGGTGCTGGAACAGAAGGCCAAGCAGGCCGGCGTCGATCGTCCGATGGCGTTGAACACGGCGTACATCAATACCATTCCGGTCGATAAGCAGCCGGCTTATCCCGGCAACCGCGAACTCGAACGCCGCATTAAGAGCATCATTCGCTGGAACGCGATGGCGATGGTTGTGCGAGCGAATCGCCAGCCCGGTGATGTCGGTGGACACATCTCGACGTTCGCTTCCGCCGCGACGCTGTACGAAGTGGCGTTCAATCACTTCTTCCGCGGCCGTGGCGAGAGCGGATACGACGGCGATCAGATCTACTTTCAAGGACACGCGTCGCCAGGCATGTATTCGCGGGCGTACTTCGAAGGCCGGCTGTCGAAACAACATCTCCGCAACTTCCGTCGCGAACTTCAAGACGAGCCGGGGTTGTCGTCCTACCCGCATCCGTGGCTCATGCTGGACTTTTGGGAATTCCCAACGGTCTCGATGGGCCTAGGTCCGATCATGGCGATCTATCAGGCTCGCTTCAACGAATACCTGCGCGATCGAGGTCTGAAGGATACGGCGAAGCAACACGTGTGGGCATTCCTCGGGGACGGAGAATGCGACGAGCCGGAGTCGCTCGGCGCGATCACGCTTGCGGCTCGCGAGAAACTGGACAACTTGATCTTCGTGATCAACTGCAACCTTCAGCGGCTCGACGGTCCGGTTCGAGGGAACGGCAAGATCATTCAAGAGCTGGAGGCCTTGTTCCGCGGAGCCGGGTGGAACGTCATCAAAGTCATTTGGGGAGACGACTGGGATCCACTACTGGCCAAAGACAAGAAGGGACTGCTTGCCCAACGAATGGCAGAGACGGTCGATGGTCAGTACCAGAAGTATCGAGCGATGCCGGGGGCGGAGATACGGCAGGACTTTTTCGGCACTCATCCCGAACTTCTAGAGATGATCACTGGTTACTCGGACGACAAGCTCGAACGCATGCGCCGCGGCGGCCACGATCCGGAGAAAGTCTTCGCGGCGTATCAAGCGGCGGTCGAACACGTCGGACAACCGACCGTCATTCTCGCCAAGACCGTGAAGGGGTACGGGCTCGGCGAAGCGGGCGAAGGTCGAAACATCGCGCACCAGCAGAAGAAGCTCAACGAAGAAGAATTGCTCGAATTTCGCAGCCGCTTTGGTATTCCGATCTCGGATGAAGACGTCGCCAAAGCACCCTTCTACAAGCCTACTGAAGACAGCCAGGAGATGAAGTACTTGCGAGAAAGGCGCGAGGCGCTTGGTGGTCCTGTGCCCAGTCGTCCCACCGAGCATCCAACGATGGAAGTGCCTCGGTTGGAGGAATACCGCAAGATTGTCGATCGAGACGCGGGCAAAGCGATCTCAACGACGATGGGTATCGTTCGGCTCTTGGAACGTCTGTGCAAGGACAAGAAGATCGGCAAGCAGATTGTGCCGATCGTGCCCGACGAATCGCGGACGTTTGGGATGGAAGGCATGTTCCGCCAGATCGGTATCTACGCCCATGCTGGTCAGCTTTACGAGCCGATCGATTCCGACAAAGTCTTTTGGTACAAGGAGGCGAAGGACGGGCAAATACTCGAAGAGGGAATCACGGAAGCGGGTTCAATGTCCTCATTCAACGCGGCCGGCACGTCGTATTTGCATCACGGCGTGAACATGATTCCGTTCTTCATTTACTATTCGATGTTTGGCTTCCAGCGGATCGGCGATCTCGTCTGGGCCGCGGCTGATTGTGGCGCGAAGGGCTTCATGATCGGTGGCACTGCCGGCCGCACGACGCTCAATGGAGAGGGTCTG
Organism: Planctomycetaceae bacterium; assembly: GCA_002726245.1. GTDB lineage: Bacteria > Planctomycetota > Planctomycetia > Pirellulales > Pirellulaceae > PBSM01. The sequence goes on from PBSM01000229.1 coordinate 46,490, forward strand.
CAGCATCAAGACGGCCACAGTTTGCTGAATGCGATCGCGTTCCCGACCGTTCGGGCCTATGACCCCGCGTTCCACTACGAGACAGCTGTGATCGTGTTTGACGGTTTGAAGCGAATGTATGAGGACGGAGAAACCGCGATCTACTATCTGACCGTCGAGAACGAGAACTACGAGATGCCAGCGATGCTGGAAGGTGTCGAAGAAGGCATCGTCAAAGGCATGTACAAGTATTCGTCTCGCGTCGTGGACAAGGCTCGTGGCCAAGTGCAGTTGTTCGGCAGTGGCGCGATTCTCCGCTCGGCCTTGGATGCACAGCAGATTCTGGAAGAGAAGTATTCGGTGTCGAGTGACGTCTGGAGCGTTACAAGTTACACACAGCTCGCGCGTGATGCCGAAGCTTCCCGCCGTTGGAACATGCTGCATCCAATGGAGAAACCGAAGCGATCGTATGTCGAGCAAGTCTTGAACGGCCAAAACGGTCCATACGTCGCTGCCTCCGACTACGTCCGCGCCGTTCCGGAGCAGATCGCACCTTGGATCCCCGGCGACTATCTCGTGCTCGGAACGGACGGTATGGGACGCAGCGAGACGCGAGAAGCGTTGCGTCGTCACTTCGAAGTCGATGCCGAATGCGTTGTCATCGCCTCCCTGTATCAACTTCACAAACAAGGCAAACTCGAAGCCGAAATGGTTACCAAAGCAATCAAAGGCCTCGGCGTCGATCCCGACAAAATGAATCCATTGAATGCATAGGACGAACCGCTAATGGACGCTGATAGAGATTTATTAGGCTCGTTCGAAAAGTAAGTGTCCGATTTGCTCGTAGCGAAAGTCGCCAAGACTTTCGGAACGCGAGCCGGTCGAAACTCTTGGCGAGTTTCGCTACGACGGTAATTGATCGATTGATGCTAAGTTTTGAAGTTGCGCACGTTCGGTAGTCCCGTAGGGACGACAGGTAGTAGCCTGGGACGCAAGCCCTTGCCCTTACCCACATTCCTCGCCTCCTCCGACCCCGTGTCGGTGGGGCAACGATTGGCAAGCTACCAGGAGGCAAGCGAGAAACGGCTCCCCGCCGACCCTGCGTCGGTGGAAGCAATGTCGAGTCATGAGGTCCACCGACACGGGG
>PBSM01000230.1 GCA_002726245.1 Planctomycetaceae bacterium
CGTGTTACGAAGATCGTGCAAGTACAGCTGATACTTTGCAAACATCTAGTTGTCAAAAATGTGATAAATGGTTATAGTAAGTCGAGTCATTCAGCAAGAGGTTCCAACATGTCACAAGAATCGGTAGCTCAGGACATTGTTCCATCAGACGTGGCGATACTCGATCTTCTGCGCAAGCAGGAGTCGTTGACGGTATCGCAACTTGCTGAAGTGATGGAAGTTACGGCGACCGCAGTTCGGCAGCGTCTGACTCGGCTGATGGCCCAAGGCTATGTCGATCGTGAAGCAACGAAGGCTGGTCGGGGTAGGCCAAGCCACCAATATATCCTCACAACCAAGGGACGTCGTAAGACAGGTTCCAACTTTGCAGATCTAGCGATTGCGTTGTGGCAGGAGATTCGAGCGATTGAAGATCCTGAGGCCCGACGTGGTCTACTACAGCGTCTCTCCAAACGACTTGCAGAGATCTATGCGGGGCGTGTCGAAGGCGACACGTTGGAAGATAAGATGGAATCGCTGGCCGAGTTGTTTGCGGAACGAAAGATTCCGTTTACGGTAGAACACGAAGAGGGTTCTCTTCCGATTTTGACGGCTCTTGCCTGCCCGTATCCGGATCTGGCGGAGCAAGACCGATCGATTTGTTTTTTGGAGAGAATCCTGTTTTCCGAGTTACTCGGAGAGCGCGTAAGCCTCAGCAAATACAGGCTTGATGGAGAGAGTTGTTGTACGTTTGAAGTTCGCCTGCAGGGTACTAGCTGAAATGCCGTAAGTTGGCTACTGTTTGTACATTACGGACAAGCCAACGGTGCAAATCTGCTAACTCAGGAACGAATCATGACACAACCGTGGATCGAAGGCCGATTCGAGGAAAACGTTATCACGACCACCGTCGAACAGGCTATCAACTGGGCACGGCAGTCCAGCGTTTGGCCAATGACATTTGGCTTGGCTTGCTGTGCGATCGAGATGATGGCCTCCGGCGCCAGCCGCTTTGATCTGGATCGATTCGGAGCCGGTGCGTTCCGGGCGACACCTCGTCAGGCCGACTTGATGATTGTCGCCGGTACCGTGACGTACAAAATGGCCAGCCGCGTTCGCCGCCTCTACAACATGATGCCCGAGCCAAAGTTCGTGATCGCGATGGGTGCCTGCACTGTTGGCGGAGGACCGTACTTCAAGTGGGGTTATCACGTGGTCAAGGGCGTCGATTTGGTAGTGCCAGTTGATGTTTACGTGCCAGGTTGTCCTCCACGTCCGGAAGCCTTGCTCGAAGGCCTGATGCGAATCCAAGACAAGATCAAGGGACACAAGATCGCCAAGCGAAAGGCTGAGGGAGCACGAGCCTTCCGCCAAGGCATCAAAGTTGACGACGAACTGCCCGTGCCACACCACTCCGGCTATGTCGATGCTCCCGCCGATACTGATCCGATGACCGATCACCAGAAGATTACGGGATAACACCATGAGCCAAGTGGCAGACCTGACCTTGCCGTGAAACGGACTGAGAAATCGAAGAGCACTTAGCGAAGCATATCCTCAAGAAATTCTCCGATGATTAACCGAATGATCGACAAACTAGAAATCAAGGGTCTACATGTTTCCGTTGAAGGTACACCGATTCTTTGTGGTGTGACCCTCGAGATGAAACGCGGTGAGACGCATGCACTGATGGGGCCAAACGGCTCGGGCAAGAGTACGCTTGGCCTCGCCATTATGGGCCACCCGAAGTACGAGATAACTCAAGGCTCGATCGAACTCAATGGCGAAGACCTAACTGAAATGTCGCCGGACGAGCGGGCTCGCGCAGGGATGTTCCTGGCGTTTCAACGCCCGATCGCGATTCCCGGCGTCAAGATGCATGAGTTCCTGCGGCACGCGACGACGAATGTTCGTAATTCAGACCGCCAGGAAGGCGAAGACCTGATCCCGATGAAGGAGTTTCGGGCCGAACTCATGTCGAAAATGCAGCAGTTGCAGATGGATTCACAGTTCGCCCGCCGTTACGTCAACGACGGGTTTTCCGGCGGCGAAATGAAGCGGGCCGAAATCCTGCAGATGGCGATGTTGCAACCCAAGTTCGCCATCCTCGATGAAACTGATAGCGGTCTCGACGCCGATGCCGTTCGTTTGGCGAGCGAGAGTATCGCCGAGATCGGTCGCGAGAAGATGGGCCTGTTGATCATCACGCACCACGACAAGCTGCTCGTTCACAATCCACCAGACTTCACGCACGTGATGCTTGGCGGACGATTGGTTGAGACCGGTGGAGTTGAATTGGCGAACGAACTGCATGGCAAGGGTTATGAACGCATTCGCAAGGCGTATCCAGAAGCCGACGCGCAGAATCAAGCGATGATCGATAAAGAAACAGTTCCTGCGGGCTAGCTGTTTAACTGCAAGCCGGAGGCGTGCGCTTCCGACCGCGCGGGGAATCGCACGCCTCCGGCTCGCGGTTAAACGAGAAAGGACTGAACCAGGCCGAAAGGCAAAGGCATAAACATGGCGATCGACATTACACAAACACCGCAAGACACGATCGGCGAAATCAACAAGTACGATTTCCGAACCGAGACGGAAGCTGTCTTCAAGGCTGAAAAGGGTATCTCGCCGCGCGTTGTCGCTCAGATTTCCGAGATGAAGGGCGAGCCTGGTTGGATGCGTGACTTTCGGCTAAAGAGTTTTGAGATCTTTGAGTCGAAGCCGATGCCGAAGTGGGGCGGTAAACTCGACATCAAGTTTGACGACATCTACTACTACCTGAAGCCAACCGACCATCAAGGCAAAACGTGGGACGACGTCCCCGACGAAATCAAAGAGACGTTTGACAAGCTCGGCATCCCGGAAGCGGAGCGTGAGTTTCTGGCTGGCGTGAAAGCTCAGTTCGAGAGCGAAGTTGTCTACGGTTCGTTGGTCGAGGATCTTGCCAATCAAGGCGTGATCTTCACCGACACCGATACCGCCGTCAGGGAGCACCCCGACCTGCTCCGCGAGTACTTTGGAAAGATCATTCCCCCGGACGACAACAAATTCGCTGCGTTGAACTCGGCCGTGTGGTCGGGCGGTTCATTCATTTACGTTCCCAAAGGCGTGAAGATCGACGCACCGCTGCAAGCCTATTTTCGTATCAACGCAGAGAACATGGGCCAGTTCGAGCGAACGCTGATCATCGTCGATGAAGGCGCGCAGATCCACTATGTCGAAGGCTGTACGGCCCCGATGTACAGTTCCGAGAGTCTGCACTCGGCCGTCGTCGAGATCATCTGCAAAAAGGGCTCACGTTGTCGCTACACCACGATCCAGAATTGGGCGAACAACATCTACAACCTCGTGACGAAACGAGCGATGGCTTATCAGGATGCCACGATGGAGTGGGTCGATGGCAATCTTGGCAGCCGACTCACCATGAAATATCCAGCCGTTTACATGATGGAGCCGGGGGCTCGCGGCGAGATTCTCTCGATCGCGTTCTCGGGCAAAGGGCAACACCAAGATGCCGGTGCGAAGCTGGTGCATTGCGCTCCGAACACGACTGGTCAGATCATCTCCAAGTCAATTTCAAAGAACGGTGGCCGCAGCAGCTATCGCGGGCTGGTACGTGCTGAAAAGGGTGCCAAGAACGCCAAGTGCAACGTCGTATGCGATGCCTTGATTCTCGACGCCGACAGTCGTAGCGACACGTATCCCTACATCGAAATCGCCGAGCAAGATGTCTCGATGGGACACGAAGCAAGTGTTTCGCGGATCGGCGAAGAGCAGTTGTTCTATCTCACCAGCCGCGGGCTCACAGAAGCTGAAGCCAGCACCATGATCGTCAACGGTTTCATCGAGCCGCTCGTGAAAGAGCTGCCGATGGAGTACGCCGTCGAGATGAACCGCCTGATCCAACTCCAGATGGAAGGCTCGGTTGGCTAGTTGCCTCCTGGATGAGACCTCAGCCGACCAGCAAACAAAGCAGCTTAGATGACCACGACTGCCCGAGAACTCGGCTTCACTCAAGAAGCCTTCGAATCGCTCCTCGAATCCCGCCATGAGCCAGCGTGGATGAAGGATCTTCGCAGGATCGCGTGGAAGACATTCAACGAACTCAATTGGCCGGCGCGAAACGATGAGGAATGGATTCGTACCGACATGCGGCTGTTCAAGCTTGATCGTTTCGTGCTCGCGGCAGAACCAAAGATCGGAGCCGCCTGTTCGCGAGGGCTACTCGGGGCTCATATTGATCTAGCCGGGCAAACGCTCGCCGTCGATGGGCATCGCGTTAGCGCAAGGCTCGATAAGAAGTGGGCCGACAAGGGAGTGATCTTCGGTAATGCCGAAGGGGTGCTTGCGGAACATGGAGACTTAATACAGCCTTACTTCCTGTCGCAAGCCGTTAATCCCTATTACGACCGGTTCTCGGCTTTGCACGCCGCGTTCTGGACCGGCGGCAGCATTCTTTATGTGCCGCGGGGTGTCACCGTTGATCAGCCGTTTCACGCTTTGTCGGCTTTGAGTGACGGAGCGTCTGACCTTGGACACACGCTTGTGATTCTCGAAGACGGCGCGGAAGCCACGATGCTGTCGGAAACCGAGAGTGCGAGCGACGAGGCCGGCGGATTCCATTGCGGCGCGATTGAGCTGATCGTTCGCCCCGGCGCGAACCTGCGATACGTGAACCCGCAGAATTGGGGACACGGCGTCTGGCACTTTGCCCATCAAAAGGCGCTCGTTGATCGAGACGCTTCGCTGCAGTGGACCGTGGCAGCCATGGGAGCGAAGCTCGCTAAAGTGAATCAACATGTTGGGCTCGTTGGTGCCGGAGCCTACTCGCAAGTCAACGGCGTGATGTTCACGCAGGGCAAACAGCACCTTTCCTATCACACGCTGCAGCATCACGAGGCCGAGAGTTGTCGTAGCGACTTCCTCTACAAAGCTGCGTTGCAAGACAAGTCACGGACCGTTTGGCGCGGGATGATCAAAGTCGATCCCGAGGCTCAAAAGACAAACGGCTATCAGCGCAACGATAATCTGATCCTATCGTCGTCCGCCCGTGCCGATTCGATTCCTGGATTGGAGATCGAAGCCGACGATGTGCGTTGCACACACGGTTCAACTTCCGGCCGCGTGGACGAAGAGCTGATCTTCTATGCTCGCTGTCGTGGGTACACACGAAAAGAAGCGATTCAGATGATCGTCACCGGCTTCTTCCAGCAGGTGTTCGATCGGATCACCATCGACAGCGTGCGGGAAGCCCTGGGGCACGCAATCGCTGCCCGAGTGCGAGAATACGAATAGTCAATGCCAGATTTCGTTGCCGTCGCAAAAGTCTCCGAGCTTCCTGATCCGGGCAAAATCATGCTCGAAGTTGACGAGCGCATAGTCGTACTTGTGCATGTCGGCGGTGAGTTCCATTGCATTGACGACGTTTGCACTCACGACGGCGGTCCGCTTGCCGGAGGCGAACTCTGTGGCTACGAGTTGGCTTGCCCGAGACACGGGGCGAAGTTTGATGTACGAAATGGCTCAGCATTGACGATGCCGGCAACGGAAGACACGCTCGCTCATGAAGTCAAAGTCGAAGGCGATACGGTTTTAGTGCGGATCAAAGACGATTGAGTCGGAGGTGAATGATGGCAGTCAGTGAAGAACTCGTTCTCGAAGAACTCAAGAAGGTCATCGATCCTGAACTGTTCGTGAACATCGTCGATCTAGGGCTGATTTACGAAATCAAGTTCGAAGATGTCGAGAAGACGGAAGGCGAGGAGCCGGAAGTTGAACAGAAAAACATCAAGATCGATATAACGCTGACCAGTCCGATGTGCCCCGCCGGGCCGCAGCTAATTGGCCAAAGCAAGCAATTCGTCAGTGCGATGGTGGGTGTGAACGACGTCGAAGTCAAGATCGTGCTCGATCCGCCTTGGACCCCTGATCGAATGACCGAAGACGCTCGCGATCAGCTCGGGATCTTCTAGCTCGTAGGGCGGCAGGGCCGCCAACCAATGCGAGCTACCGCTCGGAGCATAACAACCCGCTCCCGTTGGTCGCTGGAGTCTTGCGGAAATAACATCACTTTCGTTGATTACTGATATAGGGCACGCGGCTCGCGTGTCATCAGATCATGCGAGTCTTTCTTTACGAGTACATCACCGGTGGCGGCTTACTGGCTCTGGACGATGCGACTCCGCCAAGCGGCTCTCTACTTCGCGAAGGTGCTGCCATGCTGAAAAGCCTTGCACAGGACTTTTGCGCGGTTCCCGATGTGGAAGTCTCCATCCTGCGTGATGCGAGGATCACTTCGCTTGTCCCACCCAGCGTTGTGGAACGCGTCGTGAACAGCTCCGAAGAGCATGTGAAACAGTTCGACGCTGGTGCCGCAGAAGCCGACTGGACAGTCGTCATTGCTCCAGAGTTCGATCGAGTACTTCTCAATTGCGTGCGCCGCGTGGAATCCGTCGGCGGGCGGCTGCTTGGTCCCGAACCATCATTCGTTGAATTGGGGACATACAAGGACGCGACCCTCGCTCACTTGGCAGCCCTGGGGATTCGAACACCACACGGATTCCAGTTCAGGGGTGGTGATCCTGTCCCGGGATCGTTGCATTTCCCCGCAGTGCTCAAGCCACTGGATGGTGCCGGGTCGCAAGGCATTAACGTCATCGCGACGCGTGACGCGTTTCCGCAGGTCCCTTGCGGCACCTTCTGGCTGGAGGAGTTTCAGCCTGGTGCTCCGGTAAGCATCTCCGTTTTTTCTGGTCCCAAAGGGCGGGTGTTCTTGCCAGCGAGCCAACAGTTACTATCGGATGATGGAACGCTCGGTTATCTCGGTGGGCGACTGCCGATTGACGAGCCGCTCCGCAGTCGAGCCGAATCACTCGCCGTCTCGGTGGTAGATGCCCTGCCGAGCTTCCTCGGTTACGTTGGGATCGACGTGATTCTGGGGGAATCGGAGGAGTTGGACTGCGTCATCGAACTGAATCCGAGGCTGACCACTTCGTATGTTGGGTTACGACACGCAACACAACAGAATCTGGCAGCCACGGTGCTCGAACTGGCAGAAGGCGCTTCGCCCGAGTTGTGTTTCGACCTAAGCCCGTTAGAATTCTCGGCGGACGGGACGATTCTTCCCTCGCAAATTGGCGATGAAAAGACGCGATGAGTTGGTTAGCATTGGATATCGGTGGGGCAAATCTGAAGGCGGCGGACGGGCTGGGGTATGCTGAGTCGTTCGCGTTTTCTTTGTGGCGAGATGCTGGTCGGTTGGCGCAAGAACTCCGCACCGTGATCGCTCACGCGCCGGCTTGCGATCACCTGGCCGTGACGATGACCGGCGAGTTGGCTGACTGCTTCGAAACGAAATCCGAAGGCGTCTCGTTCATCCTGGAAGCCGTCAACAGTGCCGCGGATGGACGGCACACACGCGTATACTTAGCCGACGGCAGTCTAGTGACACCACCGGTTGCCTCCACGCGACCTTTGTCTGTAGCGGCTGCCAATTGGCATGTGCTCGCAACGTTCGCGGGGCGGTTCACCGAGCAGGCTCCGGCCATGCTCATCGATGTCGGTTCCACAACGTCTGACATCGTTCCTCTAATCGACGGCAAACCGGTGACGGACAGTCAGTCAGACACGCAACGCCTGCTTCGCGGCGAGTTAGTCTACATCGGCGTTGAGCGAACTCCGATCGCGACGCTAGTCGATGAAGTGCCTTACCATGAAGGAACTTATCCGATTGCGAGAGAGCTGTTCGCGACGACCCGAGATGTCTATACGCTGCTTGGTCGATTCCCTGAAGCAGCGATCGTGCAGGATACGGCTGATGGCAAGCCCTCGACAAAAGTCGCCGCGCGCGTGCGGCTCGGTCGGATGATCTGTGCAGATGAGGGCGAGTTTAATCACCGCGATGCGACCGTCATGGCGGAAGCCCTTGCTGAGTCGTTCGTGGAAGAACTGGCGAGGCGAATCCAACAAGTGCAGTCACTCCACTCGCATCAGCCGACCGTCTGTGTCGTCTCCGGGCATGGTGAGTTTGTAGCACAGGCGGCGTTGGACCGGATCGAATTCACCGGCCGCCGAGTCTCATTGAAACAAGAGATTGACGAGTTGTGTTCCCGCTGCGCGCCGGCTCACGCCTTGGCCGTGCTAGCGCGTGAGGAGATCGGGCAATGACACGAGCTTTCGTTCGAGTGGCGAAAGTCGGTGGTAGCTTGTTCGATTACACGGAACTGCCGACCGTCCTCCGCGTCTGGCTTGCCGATCAGCCGGGTATCACAGTCCTGATTGCCGGCGGCGGTGCTGCCGCCGAGTTCATTCGCGAAGCCGACGCGAGATTCTCCTTGGGCGAACCGGTTTCACATCGCCTATGCCTGACGGCGATGCGCACTTCGGCAAAACTGTTGTTGGCGCTGCTTCCTGAAGCAGCCCTTGTGACAACCCTCGCCGACCTCCAAGAAGCGATCGGTTCGCGCCGGACCGGGTTGGTTGTCTTCGATGTGGAACACTTTGCCAGCGTAATCTCGGAAGTAGCTTTGCCACGCGACTGGTCAGTCACCAGTGATTCCATCGCAGCACATACCGCGAGCGTGCTTGGGGCTCGCGAATTGGTGTTGTTCAAGTCGGTCGCGTTACCGCCGAATACAAGTCGCGAAGATACAAGCGATTCAGGGCTAGTGGATGCCTACTTCTGCGAAGCAATGGGGCAAGGAACTGCTGTCCGGTGGGTGAATCTGCGCAGTGATCCGCCGGCTGAGCGGCCACTTTGAACAGTGGGCGGATCAGAAGAGAGAACAAGAGGTGTCCGTCTCGGAGAGGCTGTGATTTTTTGGAGTTCGGCGACTTGTCTCCGCTTTCTCTTTCCGTGGCCTGCAGGAAACCACGGATTTCGCGGTGAAAGTCAGTTGCAAAAGAAAGCGATGACAAGTCGCCGCACTCCGCGTGAGCCGCGAATTTGTTAGCTTAGTCTCAAACGTGGGAGCAGCGGGTAAAAGACGCGCATTAGCAGCGGGTCGGAGACGCGCGCCTCTGTCTATTTTCGAAGTTGTTTACTTCGGTTTTCTTCCGCGGTCTTCTTCTCGAAAGCAGAGATATCTGCCTGTGTCCTTCTGAGTCTCCTTCGCCTTGCTTGGGCGGTTGCGTCAGCTTCGTAGACATGTTGACGACGTTCAGCGCGTGGGACAGCGGGACTGACAAGACAATCGAGTAATCCCGATGGCACATCTGTGAACTTGCTTGCTCTCAGTTAACTTGTATTCTCAATCAAAAGACGACAAGATGGGCAGAGGGGTCTGCCAGATTCCGACGATCTTCGTACCGGCTCCATTTGCACCTGGCTAACTTGCACTTCATATGAACCGGGGTGTCATGAAGTTCGCGAAATTAACAGCACTTGTAGTCACCGTGTCCTCGGTTTCCAATGCGCACGCGGATGAATCCGTGTGGCTCACGATGAGAAATCTGTCGCTCGGTGCGAAGGTCAGCACGTCTTCTGAGCTCGACAGAGGGCCAGCTAAGAATGCGGTCGATGGGAAACTCTCCACGCGCTGGCTGAGCAAACCAGCCGTACTTTCCTGGCTTGAAATCGATCTTGGACGTCAGACAAGAGTTGGAGGCGTTCATGTTTACTCAGGCCAAGGAGAAACGGCCCCAATCAACAACTTCATCATTCAGTACCAATCGGCGGGGCAGTGGGAGGATATCCCTTCTGGGACAATCCGAGGGAACGACCGAACGGCGGTTTGGATCAAGTTCAGTGATGACATCAGCGTTTGCACCAACAGGTTGCGAGTGTTGGTAGCGAAGACGCCGGATGACATCACCCGCATCAAGGAAGTGACGGTTTGGCCTTACCTCGCCGAAGGAATCCCGGCACTGGGCAGGGGTGTCGAAGGCTGGGTGAAACCGATCGATCAAGACGATGTTCCGCTCATCTATCTCAATCAAAGCGGTTTCAATCTCCATCGACCAAAGCGATTTACGGCACCAACGCTAAAGGATGGAACGCCTTTTATCGTGCGACAGAGAGACAAAAAGACGGCTCTTTTTTCAGGGACGATTAGAAAGCACATCGGTGACTTCAGTAAATTCAATCCGATTGGCGATGAAGAATTCGTTGTGGAAAGCGTCGGCCACACGTCCTTTCCGTTTCGTATTGCACCGTACTGGCTGGAGCGTGTCACTTATCAGAATGCGATCAACTTCATGATCGACAGCCGGCACTATGTTGGCACGTCGGCCGCGCCCATCGGCAACTCCGTCGGCTGGCGCGATGACTGCCATTTTGCCTTTGAGGTAAACACTCTAGTTGCTCAGTATTTGTCAAATCCGGTCGCCTACCAGCGCATGCCCGGACAGATCCGTTACCGGCAACCTCACAAGCTAGGGCTTTGGGGGGAGTTGCGACCATACTCCGGAGACGCTCCGGACATAGTCAAGCTGATTCACTGGGGGACGGACGTGATCGTGAGTCAGGATCTGAGACATGAAATGCTGAAAGAACAGTTAGCGTATTTTCTATACGCGTGGCCGTGGCTCGACGAATGGCTTCCCCAGCAGAATTACGACGTGGTTTCCGAGTACGCCTTTGCTCATTGGAGCGCTCCAACCATCAATCGGAAATACGCCTTTGACAAAAGCTTGGAGCACAACCTGCTTGCGGTCAAGAAAGTGATCGGGACGACCAAAGGTGAGATGCCGCCCGGCCATAGCCTCCAGCCGAATCTGCTGATGTATGAAGTCGCAAAACGGCAGGGTCGAGAGGATACGGAGAAGTACTTTGACGCTGCCTTTGCACAGGCAAAGTGGATGATTGCCAATCTCGACTGGAATGACCCGCAAACGACAAAGGGGCAACGCCAAAGTGAGCACGTCACAATGACGGGCTTGGCCCATTTTGCGGCTCAGTATCCCCATCGCGCCCCTGCAGGGCTTCGCCAGAAAATCGTCGCCTGGGCCAAAATCATGGTGAGACGTTCGGACAATATGTGGGATTTTCGCAAACTATCCGATCGCAGCGACTGGGTTCCTTCCGGCGCCGAACCAACGATGTGGAATGAGCCCGGCAATGTCGTCGGATTTCCGGCGTGCCTGCTTTCGGCGATGCAGGTGGTCGAAGATCCCCAATTGAATGACCGGCTGCAGCAGTTGGCGTATTCGCACATGGACAACGCGTTTGGCCGCAATCCGACCGGCCGCCACTTCTCCTACGACGCACGACGCGAAATTGAAGGAGTGGAGATCGGCTGGTATTCCAAATACGGCCGTGGAGTGGGAATGCTGGAAAAAGCGCGCTTTGTGCTTGAGGCCGCTCCAAAGAAGGAACACTACCCCTACAATCCTGCAGCCGCAAACGTGGGCTGGAGCGAAGGCTGGGTCAACCACAACACTGCATTCAATATCAGCCTGGCGTATTTCGCGCATCACGACACGAACGTCCGGCTGATCCAAAAGCGGGACACGATCGACGTTCAACTGCATGCGCCACTGAACTTCGAATTAAAAGTAGAACCCGTCACGCTGCGAGTTGCCGCAGACACTGGCGACACCGAGGACGTCACGCTGAAAGAAATGCGTCATCGGTCGGAGAAGTTCGTGGGCAAGATTGAAGTTGCCGCGATTGCCCACAGCAGCCCGAAGATTGGCGACGGGATCTTACAAATCAAACCGAACGGCAGCGTAGAAGCGGCGTATGGGTTCGGTTATCTGCAGCGGCGCGACCGAATTCAGCTCGGACGATTGACGACTCCGACGTTGACCGATGACGCGCCGGCGGCCGGAAAACGAGTCCGTCAAGTGGCTCCCGAGTACAAAGGCTCCGATGTCTTCCATTCGTTGTACTTGCCCAGGGAGTGGCAGCCGAAGCGGGAACGTAAATTCCCGGTGCTCGTGGAATACACCGGCAACAAGTGGTCGCCCAGCGGATCCACCGGCAAACTCGCCGACGCCAACCTCGGCTACGGTCTGACGGGCGGCGATCGATTCATTTGGGTCGTCCTGCCCTGCGTCGAAAAGGATCGCAAGAGCAACGCCGTCGAGTGGTGGGGCGATTTGAAAGCAACACTCGACTACTGCAAAGTGAACGTGCCCCGCATCTGCGAACAGTTCGACGGCGATCCCAAAAATGTCATTCTCTGTGGCTTCTCGCGAGGCGCGATCGCCGCGAACTATCTCGGCCTGCACGATGATGAGATCGCCAAACTCTGGAAAGCGTTCATTACACACGACCATTACGACGGCGTCTTTCCCGTGAGCGACAGCACCTCGACTCTCGTGCGGCTCAAACGGCTCAAAGGACGCCCACAACTCATCTGCAGTGCGATGGGCACTGGCAAGACTCGACAGTACATGGCAAAGCACACAAGCCTGAAGAACCTCGCGTTCCTGGACGTGCCCGTCAACGAATTGTTCAAAATCCCTGACGGAAAGATCGTTCATCCACACACAGATTTGTGGATGCACATCGATAGCACATATCGACAGAGAGCCCGCAAGTGGCTTCGAGAGGTCATTGCGACCGTAGACCGGAAAAGTCAGCCGTGACGCACAATGTGACCCTTTCCTAAAACTGTACCAGTGGAAGTGAGACAACTCAACCGCCTTCCTTGAGCCTGATTCTCCCACTCGAAATGGTACAACAGCCCAATCATCTTCGCCGATCCCGTTCACATCGGCAAAGGTCTACAGGCCGTGGCCTAGGCTGAGGATGGAGTCGTCGAAGCAACCGAGTGCATCGACCCGAACCGCTTTGTGCTTGGTCTGCAATGGCATCCGGAACGCGTTCGCTTTGACGATCAACGAGATAAGATATTTGGCGGATTCATTCATGCAGCTCGGCAATATCAACGTGGGAAAACGAGCCACTGATCCTGGCAACGAAAACAGGTCCGAAATGAAGTTCACTCTTGCCACCATCTGCGTCGCGTCCTTGTCATCTTGGCTCACGATCCTGCTGGCTTTCCTGTCGGCCGCTGCCGCAGCGGAAGTGGAAGTCGTTGCCGGTCCGCGCGTTACGGTGGTCCAGCGCGTGGGCATCACCGGTGGCGGCTATCCCGTGATCGTGGGAGACCGCATGTTGAATTTTTACCCGAATCACCCGGATGATTACGGAATCACGAACGGGATCGGATCGGCGATTTCGACCGACGGGGGATTGAACTGGACGCAGGGACGCGACAACTGGCCGATGACAAAAATGGTCGATCTGTGGGCGCAACGCTTCAAGAATGGCGACCTGTTTGCTTTCGGTATCAAATGGGTTCCCGCTCCAGAGTCGCGACGCGATGCCAGGCTCCCTGACGTGCCGGCCGACGCTTACCAGATTGCGATCTCCAAAGATGGCGGCAAAAGTTGGAAGCTGGAGCGGGCCAGAATTGATTGCCCACCAGAAGTCGGCGGCATCGCTCGCCCATTGGCGCACATCATCGAACATGAAAACGGCATGTTACTCATGCCCGCTTACGTGTGGAAAAAGTCAGGCAACAAGGTCGTGTTGTTGCAAAGCGTGGACGGCGGCCGGGCCTGGAAAGTTCGGTCTCTTATCACAACGACCATCGCGATGCGACAGGCGGGAGCCCGCGTCGTCACGCCCTGGCAGGAAACAACTGTCTCGCCAACCACAGATGGTGAGCTGCTGGCGATCGTTCGCACCGGAAGCACGGTGAAGTCCAACCTGGTTTCCGTGCGATCTACGGATCACGGCAAGACCTGGCAGAAACCTCAAGTCCTTCCCTTTGCCGGCAAGCTACCGACGTTGCATCTGCTGAACAATGGAATTCTCACCGTCACGACCGCGTTGAGTCGCAACCATTGCCGCGTCTATCTCTCCGCCGATGGGAAGGGTCGCAAATGGAGTCGTGCCTTCGTCATCAGCAGCCAGACGGGCGGCAATGTGGGCGTGGCCATCGCCGGCGAAGACAAGCTCGTCATGACGACACCCGCGAATCGCAGAATCGATGCTTGGCACCTGCGAGTCGGCCCGAAACCCATGCGGTCAGAATCCCTCAACCCGCCAACCAATCTGAAGTTCAAAGACGGGACGCTTACCTGGACTGCTTCACCAGGTGCGGTGGCCTATCGCGTTACTCCCGTGCTCATCAAAACCGGCGACCTCTACCCCACGACGATGGTCATGCCCTGTGCCGCCATCCAGACACCCGACGATTCCCCAAAATTGAATCTTGGCCGCCAGCTTCTACTCGGCAGCATCTATGCCTTCGAAATCACGGCCGTCGACGCAAAGCGCCGAGTGTCTCTCGCCGCGCGGAGTCAGGAATTTCAACTACAGTGACTGCGACCGAAGTCAATGATCACAAAGGCACAAACGGGACACCCACTTGTGTTGCTCAGTGGCCAGAATCTGACCGCTGGTGCCAGGGAAACGGAAAGCCGTAACCAGCATCGATCGCAACAGATAAAGCCCGCGGCCCAGTTCACGTTACCAACCCGCTAGGGGCGCGACTTCTGAGCATCAACGGCTGGGTAGGCTGCGGTTGGGTGGCCGATTGCGTTTGCGCCACGAGGCCGGAGCACCGCGGCCTCTCGTGCCCACATTGCCGATGGGGCCATGTTGCACGTCATGGCGTCAATCCGTGATCAGCAAGAGTGGTGTCTCCTTTTGCCGCATCCCCTGTTGCCCTCGTGAACTGCTCACCGTCAGTGGGAAAGATCCGCTGGGCGAAGCATTGTACCACGTGTCGCCAGTGCAGCGGCGCCTTTGAGGTCGACTGGGGCGAAGGGCAAGTTGGCTACAACAGTCCGTGATCGTCGATACGGTGACCGTCGTCTTTGTCTTTCGCACCAGTCGAGACTGGCGATTTCTCGATCCCGTTCCTTTAGGATGATTCGCAGCGGGACTGCGGGCCGCATGCAGACGTTCGTTTTTTCCAAGGCCATCGAGGAGAGTTTGCCAGCATGAGAACCTTGCCACTTATTCTGCTGCTCAACGTATTGGTTGGCTGTAGCTCAGGAATCGACCAGGGAAAGAGTGTTGATGATCAGGCTCAGGAGGCGCCGGAGCAGCATGCAGAACCCGATGCGGTGTCTGGTATTAATCTTCGATTGCACGAAATCGACAAGTCAAAGCGCTCGCCCGGTAAGACTGCGATCGATGTGTTTGTGGTCAACCAGAGCAAAGAGCCGATTACGGTGTATCGTGCGCCGGGGCTGCCGCACATCTATCTGGCCGTTCAGATCAAGCAGCCCAATGGCAAAGTGTATCGTCTGATCGATGCCTATCCGACCATGGACATTGCCCTTTTTGACGACAATTTTGTAGAAGTCGCGCCCGGCAAAGAATTGAAGCTTTGTTCGTATGAATCCGAATTGGTGAGGAAGATCGGTGAGACTTGGGTGGACGATCGAGGCAAGGGCACATCACGATTGTCGTTCGAAGCGAAAGGACAATACCAGCTTTGGTTCGCTTACGGGGGCGGATCGCCGTTCGCCTACAGCAAGGTAGGGAAGGGGGAATTCGCCGATCTCAAGCATGGCACGCAGTTCGGGCCAGCGACGATCGAGGTGGAGTTGAAATGAGCAGAGCACCGTAGATTGAACTACATGCCAAGGGAGAACAAAGACGGTCCAGATCCGCAGGGAAGCAAAGGAACAAACGGGGGAACAACGGGGACACCCACTCGTGTTGCTCAGTGGCCCCTTTTGCCCGCCTCCCCCTTTGGTCCTCCTCGGTCCGACCCGCGAGCTTGTCTATGTTGCTCCACGTTTGGCGGGGCTTTGGCGTCGTCACAAACCGCAGGGAAAAAGTTCAGCCGAACTGCTTGACTGACCAAGAACAACCGCGACGACATGAGCCTTGGTTGTTCAGCCGTTCGCAAAAAGTAAACTGTCGTACTATCCTGATACAACGATCGGCCTGGACATCGGTCTCCAGCGCGTCTATTACATAACCACAAGTCTTGCGAGCATATTTTATGTCAAAGGTTTTGGCGACTTTCTTGATCTGCACTTTTGCGTATCTGGCAACGACCTTCGCGGCGCCGCCCATACGTCAATTCGATTCCCCCGGTTCCCCACCTTTCAAGGTGCTGAAGCTTGGCGAGAGTCCACCGCTTGATGTGTATGGCAATTTTGTGGTTGGGCCGAAGTATGTGCGCGTTCCCGAACGCAAGGTGGTCGAGGGCGTTCCGCAGGGCAAGGTGCAACAGTTTACGATCGATTCAAAAGAGACCAAGATTTATAACCCAGGGATTGCCCGGAACAAGTTTGGCACGGTCGATCCCAGGAACCCCAAAACGCTGATCGTCGACACGCACGAGATCGACTACAAGCGGCAGATCACCGTCTACATTCCTCGACAGTACAAGCCCGGCAGCGAATCGCCGTTTATGGTCAGTCACGATGGGCCCAAGGGCAAGCCCAACATGGGCCTGCCGCGCATCCTCGACAACTTGATTGCCCAGGAGCGGATTCCCCCGATCATTCTCATACAGATTGCTAACGGCGGTGGTGACGCCCAAGGTCACCAGCGTGGCAAAGAGTATGACAACATGTCGGGACTGTTTGCCGAGTACATCGAAACCGAGGTGCTCCCGCGGGTGGAGAAAAACGGCCAGGTGCAGCTGACGAAAGATCCCGAAGGCCGCGCAGCGATGGGCTCCAGTTCCGGCGGTTCGGCGGCGCTCATCATGGCCTGGTTCCGCACGGATCTTTACCGGCGCGTGCTCACCACCTCGGGCACCTTCGTGAATCAGGCGTGGCCGTTTGATCCCAAGTTCCCTGATGGTGCCTGGGGCTTTCACAGAACGATCATTCCCGAGGGCCTCAAGAAGCCGATCCGCCTGTTCATCTCCGTGGGCGATCGGGATTTGCTCAACCCAAATGTCATGCGCGACGGCATGCACGACTGGGTCGAAGCGAACCACCAGATGGCCAAAGTGCTGAAGGCCAAAGGCTACGAGTATCAATATCTGTTCTGTCGCGGCTCCGGCCATGGCATTGGCAACGCCAAGGTGCAGTTTCTACCACACGCTATCGAGTGGGTATGGAAGGGATACGGATCCCAGAAAATCAAGTGATCCGAGTTGTCGAGTAGGCTGGGGACTCCCGATGCTACAGGCAGATGTTTGTGTTCGCTGTTTGCCACCTAGTTTCC
>PBSM01000231.1 GCA_002726245.1 Planctomycetaceae bacterium
CAAGAGCTTCGGCTCTTCCCGGTATTGGCCGAAAGTCTTGGCGACTTTCGCTACGGCCTACCCGAAAGCTAAGTCGAGACGAAGTACTAGGTGGCTTCGAGGATACTCGCGCCGAAGGTGAAGCCGCCACCAAACGCGCAGAGGCCAAAGCGATCACCCGTCTTTGCCTTCGGTAGGACTTCGTTCAGACAGAGCGGGATGCTCGTCGAAGAAGTATTCCCGAATCGTCGGATGTTACTGTAAACATCCGCCCCGACGCGGCTCTGGATGGCATCGAGGATGCGTTGGTTCGCTTGATGAGGCACGATCATATTAAGATCGTTGATGCCAACCCCCTCGCGATGACAAACACGATTCAAGCTGGCGATCATCGAGCGGACGGCCTCACTGAAGACCTTGCGGCCTTGCATCTCGATGAAGCCGCCATCGCGGAACGGTACCTTCAACGTGCTGCCATCTTCACCTTTTGCCGACAACTCGGGGCGGAACAAGCGACCGCGCGATCGATCGAATTGGCTTTCTCCATACAGTACAGTCGCCGAGGCAGCGTCGCCGAACAAGATCGCGGTGTCCAGATCGTCTCGATTCAACAGTGGCGAAAGTACTTCCGTCGTGACAACGAGGACGCGCCCGTCCGGCCTGCTCTGCAAGAAATCGTAACCCGCTTGCAATGCATAAAGATATCCGCTGCAAGCCGCGTTGATGTCATACGCTTGAAGTGAGGCTGAAGCCCGACCGCGCACGAGACCGTTCAAAACCTTGCAAGCCATCGACGGTGTAACCGATGTTGGGCTCGTTGTACTGCATATCACGAGATCCAGTTCATCGACGGAGAGTTCTTCCTTCTCAAGCGTATCCAGAGCAGCACGGACGGCCATATTGACGGCGTTCTCGTCACGCGCCACCCAGTTACGGCTCTCAATTCCGGTCAGCCGAACAACATCGTCCGACGTCATTCCGTCAGTGGCTTTCAACAGCTCCTGATTTGAGACGACACGACTACCGGTCACGGCACCCACGGAGGAGATCCCCACATCGAAGGCACGACGTCTCTCACCTCGATTCGGCAAAGGCAACCGCTCTGACGGCCGGCGGCGAACGAGAATGGGATCGCCCGGATCCTCGAGCACAACAGCCTTCTTCTGAACAACCGCCTCCTCGGTTCGCAGACGAATCAGCGGTTTGCCGACCGAGATGTCTTGGCCTTCTTCGGCGATCAACTCCGTGACCGTGCCAGCGACGGGCGAAGTGATTTCAAAGACCGACTTGGCGGCCTCCACCGAAGCGACCGCATCACCAACTTTAACGGTGTCGCCCGCGCCGACGACGAACTCAACGACGGTAACGGTTTCATCCGAAGGAGCCGATCCGATGGCTTGAATCTCAAAGATGCCATCTTCCTGCTCTTCGGGTTGCTCCCAAGTGAGATCAAAGTCCAACAACGCCGCCGCGGTCGCCAAGACACGACGATACGAGGGCATCACTTCGATTTGGTTCGCGAAGTTGCAGGGGATGAAGGTGTCGGGGCGAGTCACTCGCCGCATCGCAATCGGGAACCGAGATCGCTCCGCGACCGTGGCCAGCACTTCGCCGCCGAATCCACATGTCCGATTGTCCTCGTGGACGACGATCAAGCGTGATGTCTTTTCGGCAGACGCGACGACAGTGTGTTCATCCCACGGCGACAAGGAACGAAGATCGATGATTTCGATATCAACTCCCGCACGCTCCAGATCGTCCGCTGCGCGCTCGCACAACGGAATTCCGTTACCCCACGCTACGAACGTCAAGTCGCGACCAGTTCTCAGCTTTCTGGCCGTGCCAACGGGAACAAACTGACGACGGACATCCTTCGATGTTCCACGCGCGATGTCGTTGAGCATTGCTTTGGGATACATGAACACCGTTGGCCGCTCAGAGCGGAACGCTGCGTTCAACATGCCTGCCGCGTCGCAGGCGTTCGACGGCATAAAGACATCCAGGCCCGGAGTGTGAGCCATCACCGATTCAAGAGTCTGCGCGTGATAAGGGCCGAGCCCTGGTCGATAGCCGCCGCAGGCAACCATCAGAATGACGGGCGCTTCCCACGAGCCATCCGTCCGCCAGAGCATGTTCGCCAGTTCTGACGTCAACTGGTTGTACGCCAAAGGCAAAAAGTCAGCGAACTGAATGAAAGCGACCGGGCGTTGTCCTGTCAGTGCTCGACCAATCGCTGTGCCGACGATCGTCGATTCGGTTAGCGCCGAATTGCGAACTCGCCCTGGATGTTTCGTGCTCAGCCCCCTTGTGACACCGAACACATCACCTTTGGGATCTTCGATATCTTCGCCAAACAAGACCACTCGCGGATCGGAGTCGAGCTGTGCGGCGAGGACTCCTCGCAGAGCTTGTCCCATCGTCAGCTCGGGATTCTGTTCGTCACCGCGAACTTCGTTGCTCGGGTGTGTCAGTTCAACGTCGAGTGGCCGCTTTGCAACGAACGTTGGAGATGGGTCGCGGCCGTTCGCGGATTCGGCGGCAGCTTCCGCGACGAGCGCTTCGACCTCGGCTCGAATTCCGTCTAGTGTCTCCTCGGCCAACCCGTTCTCAGCCAGATACTGCTCCAACCGCGTAATCGGATCGCCAATATCGAAGGAGTGTTGTATCTCCTCGGCTGTCCTATAGACCTTCTGGTCGTCCGCATTCGTGTGACTGGCGAGTCGTTCAACTTCAAGCACCACCAACTGCGGTTTGCGAGTTTCACGGATCTGGTTCACAACTGGTCCTAGCTCGTCCAGCGTGGCAACTGGGTCACGGCCATCAATGCGATGGATCGGCAACCCACAGTAGCTCTCGGCTTCGCCGTCCGGTAGCGAATAGAACGTACGTCCTCGCGTCGTCGTCGAGATCGCCAGACGGTTGTCTTGAATGAGGAAGAGGACCGGGAGCGCCTCGCGAACCGCCTCGCCGATCGCTTCCAGAACTTCCCCTTGTTGCGAGGTGCCGTCGCCGATGCCGCATAGGACGAGTGGCCTGGAAGCTTGCTGCTTGACAGCAGCGGCAACACCGACCGACTGCAACGTGTTGTTTCCCGTCGGCGTCACCATGCTCAAGATATTAAGCTTAGGATCGCTGAAGAATGCGCTCATCCGCCGACCGCGCGACGCGGAGTTGTCCTTGCAAAGCAGACTGTCGAAGAAGGAGCGAACGCTTAAACCGCGTGCGATCAAAAGCGACTTATCGCGATAATGACAGTGCAGCCAATCGTCGGGTGTTAGGTGCGATGCCAACGCTGCGACAGACTCATGACCGCGGCCAGCAACATGAAAGAACGCTTCGCCTCGCTGAGTCAGCTCCTGCTCGACTTTATCGATCTGCCGCGCAGTAAGCATCGCGCGATACAGCGTCAGCAGGGTTTCCTGGTTCATGATATCCTCAACGGTATCGACACTCGGTCCGGGTCACTGGGTTGCTAGCGAGGTCGAGCCTTGAGACGGAATTCGGGAGAGCTCTTGTAATAAAACAGGGCAACTTCCCATAGGCCAAAAGCCTGTCTGGCGCAAGTTTTTCGTCGCGGCTGACAGCACTGCTGGCACACGCTTTTGGAAACCTCGCGAAGGCAACCTGTATCGACTTATCGGATGTTGAGGATTGTCCGGATTATGCTTCCTTGCGTCACAGAAGTTGAAACGCTACCGAAACGTCACTCTGATCGACCTATTCGCCCACAGAGAGCCTGTTGCTAGGCATCGCCCTTACTGATTGGACCATCCGGCTCTCGCTTGGCTGTTACGCGATCACACTGTACGGCAATCTTGCCTGGAGTTCTCGGCCTTGGTGGACTCGCCGGCCCGAGGACTCTGGAGTGTTGGCTGGTTGCTGCTGCTAGCACACGTCGCCTGTGCCTTCCATTTCGTGCATCACTGGCAACATGCGAGCGCAGTTGCCGCAACAGCTCGGCAGACGGCCGAGTTGGTTGGCTGGGAGTTTGGCGGCGGAGTCTATTTCAACTACGCGTTCGCGCTGTTGTGGACAGCACGTCGCCTGGTGGTGGGGCCATGCGGAGAGTTATACGCGGCGTCCCTCATCAGTTGCGATCGCGCTGCACAGTTACCTCTTTTCATCGCGTTCAACGGTGCCATCATCTTTGAAAATGGTCCGACGCGCTGGGTCGGATTGTTATTCATTGCCGCGCTCATCGGCCAAGCGAGTTGGACGCGTTACGCCACAGAAGGTGAGTAATGGTACTGTTTTGCAAAGCCATCGTGCTAGCTCAGTTGTGCCAACTCGTCTGCGATCGCTGCCTTGGAAGCTTCGAACGCTTGATCGACTTGGGAGATGTCGCGCGCGCCGATCAGTACGGAAGTGACATCCCGTTGCTGAAGCACCCACGCTAATGCGAGCTGCACTAGCGAACGCCCGCATTGTGCGGCCGCATTGTCTAATCGGTCGAGCACTTCGTAGCCGTGATCAGTGAAGTAGATCGGCCGGTGTCCTGGAATCACGTCGAATCGCGTGCCTTTGGGAACCTCCTGGCCACGACGGTACTTGCCAGTCAGAAATCCGGCCGCCAGCGGACTGTAACTCATCACGCCGATATCTTGATCGGCACACAACGGCAGCACCTCATCTTCAATCTCTCGCTGCACGAGGTTGTACGGTGGCTGAATCGATTCCATGCGAGCGATGCCTTGTTGCTCGGACAGCAGAAGAGCCTTGGCCAACTGCCAAGCCATGAAGTTGCTGCAGCCGATGTAACGCACCTTGCCTTGCATGACGAGTTGGTTCAAGCCTTCCAGAGTTTGTTCCAGCGGCGTCTCGTCATCCCAGCTATGTAGTTGGAACAAGTCGATGCAATCTGTTTTCAGACGCGACAAGCTCTCCTCGGCCGATGAGATAACTCGCTCCTTCGTCACCGTCCCAGCGACTTTTGTCGCGAGGACAATCTTGTCACGCGTTCCGCGCTCGGTAAGCCACTCACCGACCACGGCTTCCGACGCGCCGGCCGCATATGCTTCGGCTGTGTCGAAAAGCGTAATGCCACGCTCCAAGGCATGGTCCATCACTTGAAAGGACGTGTCGCGATCGATCTCGCGACCGAACGTGACACAGCCCAATCCGATCGAACTGACCTGCAGGTCTGTCTTGCCGAGTTTGCGGTACTCCATGTTCATTCCTTGCTCAGTGGTTCAATCCAATGGCGATACAGCGATTGTACGTTTGGCGGTAAACGCTCGTAAACTTCGCGGCGAATGGATGGAACGATGTTGTCAGTCGCTCCGGTTTCGTCGCACATCCGCTTGCGTTCGTCTGCTTCCGGACGTAGGACTTCAAGATTCAGCCACCAAGGAGCATATCGTACAGCTAGTGCGACTCGCGGTTCACTCGTTCCGTTCGGAGCGGTTGCGTGCCAGAGCCGGCTATCCATCACGAGCACACTGCCCGCCGCCCCGCAGACGTTGATCTCGTCAGCGAAGTGCTCGTTCGGATCAGGCGCGTCGATCGCCGTCGGATTTGTCGATTTCGTGTGGCTACCTGGCAGGACAAGTGTTCCGCCGTTGCTGACATCGAAGGGCGACAGCATCCACAGGGTAGTGAGATGAACGACAGCATCGGGATAGGGCGCGAGAATGCGACCTGCGTTCTTCTGATTGAAGGGCCAGTCTGCATGCCAGCCCCCTCGCTCGTTGCCCGGTTCGTTGATGATGGCGGATGTGAACGAAATTCGAACGTGCTCGCCCAGCAGTCGTCCGACCAACGCGAGCAGTCGTGGATTTGCGAGGTACTCGGCAAAGGACTGATCGTGATTGATGACGCTCGGCGTGAAGCCAACATTCGCCGGCGCGTTTGAATAGTTCTGCCTTTGCTCGCGAACGACCGCCGACACACTGTCCCTGATCTCGCCGCACCGATCTGACGGAATGAGATCGCGAAGGATGCAGTACCCGACGGATGCTAGTTGCTCCAAGCAGTTGCCGAGTTGTGCGTCATCCATCGGTTTCTTATCGCTCATTCGACACGATAGCGGATGCGCTGCCGTACGGAACTAAAGCAGTTCGTCGATCGGTTCACGAATGTCCAGCAGATACGTTGGTCGGCCGGCATGGTCGGGAATGGTAGTTGTCAGCGTGTTGATACCGAGCTGACGATAGAGTGTTGCGAAAACGTTTTGGTAGTGCACGGGTCGATCCTTGGGGACTTCGCCGAGCCGATTCGTGGATCCGATCACCTGTCCCATTCGCATTCCGCCGCCAGCCAATAACGCACACGAGGCTTGCGGCCAGTGATCACGACCGGCACTCTTGTTGATTCGCGGCGTACGTCCAAACTCACCCCACGCAATTACACTGACGTCGTCCTGCAGTCCACGATCGTACAGATCCTGAACGAGTGCGGTGATGCCTTGATCGAGCTTGCCAAGCTGAACAGGAAGACGACTAAAGTTAGCTCCATGTCGATCCCAGCTACCAAACGATAATGTAACGCATCGGACACCAGCTTCGACCAAACGACGGGCCATCAAGAACTGGTCCATCCAATGCGGACCGGCATCTTCGCCGAACGCAGGAGATGCTGCTCCACGACCATAGCGATCGCGCAATGCTGGGTCTTCTTTATCAAGGTCCATCGCTTCGATCATCTTGCTGGACGTCAGAACGTTAAACGCCCGTTGCTTGAATGCATCAACGCCATCATAAGCCGCGTCAGCCGCCTGACGAAAAGCATCGAAGCCATCGAGCAAGACTTTGCGGTCCCCAAGCCGCTCCAGTGACACTCCTTGTAATCGCATGTTGTCCATGCCTTCGCCAGTCGGTTGGAATGGCGCGTGTGCTCGGCCCAAGAATCCTGGAAAGCCCGGATTGGAATAGGGATCGTGGCGACTCTTGATGCTCAGGCCAACGAACGGAGGCACTGCCCGATCGACCGGCCCTTGAAGTTTCGACAGCGCCGAGCCGAGCGAAGGGTGTCCAGACTGTCGCTCACCGGCACCAATCGGCCAACCGCTCATGCAGATATCAGAGGCATGTTGATCGGGGGAACCATACAACGAGCGGATGATGGCGAACTTGTCCATCATCTTCGCAAGACGAGGCATGTGCTCGCAGATTTGAATGCCGGTCACATTCGTCGAAATCGGTTTAAACTCGCCGCGAATCTCCTTCGGAGCCTGCATCTTCAAGTCATACATATCCTGGTGAGACGGGCCACCGGACAGGAAGATCATGATGATAGCTTTGTGCTTCAGGGGCTTGCGCGCTTCGGCGCTGAGCGATTCAGCCCGCAGGATTTGCGGCAGCGAGAGCCCACCCATCGCGAGGCCACCGATCTTTAAGAACTGACGACGCGAACCATCACACTGCTGTTGCCGTGGGCCTAAGATTGACAGCATTTTCGTTCCTCAGAACAACGGATCAGAATCGACTCGGTCAGGCGTCCCAATTTAAGCGAAAGGGAGCATAACCAACAAGTACAAAAGAACGATGAACAACGGCTCAAAACACTCCCGGTATCACATGACCATCGGAGAGTCGCAAGGTGCGGTTTAGACGCGGATCGACAATCAGGGCATTTGGATTCAGGCCCAACGCATGATAGATCGTTGCCACCATGTCGGGTGGTCCCACAGATGTCGCAATCGGATACGCGCCGTTCGCATCGGATGCACCAACGATGTTGCCGCCACGCACGCCACCTCCGGCCAGCACGACGCTACCGCATTGTCCCCAGTGGTCGCGTCCGGCGTTGCTGTTGATCTTCGGAGTCCGGCCAAACTCGCCCATGCAAACAACGAGCGTCTCATCTAGCAGTTGTCGATCCGCAAGGTCATCCAACAAAGCGGAGAGCCCGCGATCCAACGTCGGCAGTAACTCGTTCTTCAGACAAGTGAAGTTATCTTTGTGCGTGTCCCAGCCATCACACTTCGTCATGTTGTTGAAATGGACTCCGACGAACGACACGCCTCGCTCTACCAACCGACGAGCTAGTAGCAGGCTTTGGCCAAACCGATCACGTCCATAGCGATCGCGGAGTTGCGGGTTTTCGGAATCCAGGGAACAGAGCCCTTCGCCGTGGTTCGCGCCAGTTAACGAGAACGCTCGTTGCCGAACTGTCTTGTAATCTTGCAGCGCACCCATTTTTCCGCCAAAGCCATCCAACATGGCCAGTAACTGTTCGCGCTGCGAACTCCGCTCGCCGGTGATTCCGTCTGGGAGCGCCAATGCGGCGGCCGCACGCGATTGCCGCGGATCGCCATTGATCGCCAGCGGGTTGTACTCAGGTCCGAGATATCCGGCGCGGCCGCCTCCGGCAACGGGCATCATCGTCATCCGCACTTGCACTTCCGGGATAGCGACATAGCCGGGAACCTGTTGCGCGTCGTGTTTGAACTTCGAGACGACGCATCCCATGTGCGGATCATCTTCGCGCGACGGAGGCAAGACGGTGTTAGCCCCCAGTGGTATCGCTGAGACACGTCCCGTCAACGTGTAGTACGTCATAAACGGATGGTCGCCGTTGTTGTAACCCAACGAACAGACAATCGTCGTGCGATGCGTTTGTCGAGCGAGCTTCGGAAGGTGCTCGCTGATGTGGAGTCCGGGCGTGCTGGTGGCGATCGGCTCGAACGGCCCGCGGTACTCGCTGGGCGCATTCGGCTTCAGGTCCCACATGTCTTGGTGCGGAGGTCCACCCAGCAAGTAAACCAGAATGCAACTCTTAGCTTTCCCGCGTCCTTGCCGCACCGCGGCGTTGGCTGGCTGCATTCGCGCTGCCGCGGCTGCACCGAATAGCGCTGCCGTGGCCGAGTGTAAGAAATGCCGTCGGTCGATACTCGTCATCTACTTGTCCGCGGCGTGGCCAACGGCGCCGGTGCCTATTCTCTAAGCCTTCCAAGTGGACCGGTTTCTTTCACGTTTTATCAGTTTATCAGACGTTCTTGCGTAAGGGCCATAGTTGGCCTGCTACTTCAACATTGAGATCCATAGCACGAGGTGCTCTAATACTGGATCACCTCCGACTATCTCCTGCCTTTGAAAAACGACGCTATGTTCCATCGTCGCGAAGTACTACAAGTTGGTTGCTCTTCTTTCTTCGGTCTTGGGTTGACCAGCGTCTTGGAGCAACAAGCATTCGCCTCCGAGCCGGCGCGACGTGCCAAGTCGGTCGTGCTGATTTTTTTGACCGGCGGCGGCAGCCACATCGACATGTTCGATCCCAAGCCGGACGCGTCGGAAGTTAAGGGCGAGTTCGAGCCGATAGCGACTTCGTTGCCGGGCGTGCAGTTCTCGGACAAGATGCCCGAAATGGCAAAGCGAGCTGACAAGCTGGCGATCGTGCGCACGATGGCTCACGGAGACAATCGTCATCTGTCGGGATCGCACAACGCATTGACCGGCTCGATCCAACCGTTCCGTGGAGATTCCAACGAAGACAAGTCGCTGAATCGCGACGACTGGCCGTCGTACGGTTCGGCTCTGTCGTATCTCAGCCCGCGTGCCGATGGCCTGCCAAGCCAAGTGACGATTCCTAACCCACTGATCGAAGGCGTGCTCGTTTGGCCAGGGCAGCATTCGGGCTTCCTGGGAGCCAAGTACGATCCGTTCGTGTTGAAGGATGATCCAAACGGCGACGACTACAAGTTGCGAGGGCTCTCGTTGCTCGAGGGCCTCAGTGTTGTGCGACTCGGCGAGCGCCGTCGATTGCTGGAGAACATCAATCGACAACGCGACAGCCTCAACGCGTCGGAGCAAGGACTCAAATACAACGACGAACAAGAACGAGCCTTCTCGATGCTAACGTCGCCGAAACTGAGAAGCGGATTGGACATTAAAGCCGAGTCATCCGAAACACGCGACCGATACGGGCGGCACAAGTACGGCCAGACGTTGTTACTCGCGCGACGACTTGTCGAGTTGGAGATGCCCGTCATTCAATGCAACATGGGCAACGTGCAGATGTGGGACACGCACGTCGATCATTTTCCTAGACTGAAGACGATGTTGCCCGCATTAGACACAGGAGTCAGCGCGTTCCTGGATGATCTCGATGATCGAGGCCTGCTCGACCAAACGCTCGTCATTTGTGTTGGCGAATTCGGCCGCACGCCGACGATCTCGCCACTGGCCGGCCAGGCCGTCCCAGGTCGTCACCATTGGGCACCGGTATACTCGGCTGTCTTTGCTGGCGCTGGTGTCCGAGGCGGACAAGTGATCGGCAAGTCAGATCGCATCGGCGGCTATCCCGTCACTCCGCCGTACCATCCCAATGATATGGGTGCCACGATTTACACAGCTTTCGGAATCAACCCGCACCAGACGCTCTACGATCGCATCAACCGGCCGCGGCACCTGAATCAAGGGAAGGTGATGGACGTCCTCTACACCGGCGGGGTGACGTAAAGTAGGTCATGCTCGCCGA
Organism: Planctomycetaceae bacterium; assembly: GCA_002726245.1. Classification (GTDB taxonomy): domain Bacteria; phylum Planctomycetota; class Planctomycetia; order Pirellulales; family Pirellulaceae; genus PBSM01. Next base: position 10,396 of record PBSM01000231.1, read on the forward strand.
GCGTGACCTCGAAAACCGCTGGTTTTCATTCCGCTCAAGTCACTTTTGACAAAAGTGACCTACTTATCTTCGTACGGGTCTAGCTCGCCCTTGGCTTCTTTGACCCTGCCCTTCAACTCTGCGAACTGTTCGTCCGACTCGATCTTCACACGGACAATCGGCATCTCGGCGGCGATCTCTTTGTTTCCAGCAGCAACTGCGAATCGTTCCCGGCCGAGAAGCACTCTAGGTGCCTGTAGGTCTCCCCAACCGATCGTCATGATGACTTCGGCCTCCGTCAGTTTCTCGACCGTTGCATCTTCAAACGTTACGACTTCTATCATCGGACGACTCTCATACTAATGCCACACTCGGCAGCCAGCAGGTGTACGGCGCTGACGGTAAGTCACGTACCCTACACGAATCAACGCTGGCCGGACAGGACCGGTTCGTTTCCAGCACGTGAAACCAAGTTACTTTGGGACAACCCAGATGTTGCGGTAACGAACGGGATTGGCGTGATTCTGCAAGTAGACGGGGCCCGGCTCGGGACCAGCTTTTAGTGGTGCGGCTGTCGTGTTGCGTTCGCCGGGCAGTTCGATGTCATCATGAATGACGACTCCGTTGTGTTTGACGGTGATTCGCGGATTCGCCACGAGCTTTCCGGCGTCATCGTACTTTGCGGCCGTGTACTCGGTATCGTAGGTTTGCCATGAGAGAGGCGGCAGGCACATGTTGACGTCGGGCTCAGCGACGGAATAGATGCCACCGCACTCGTTCTGCTTGCCTTCTAGACCGAAGGAGTCGAGCATCTGAACCTCGTAACGTCCTTGAAAGTAGATCCCGCTGTTCCCACGTCCTTGGCCGCGATCCTCCGGTTGATAGGGCAGGCGAAACTCGATGTGTAGAGTATGGCTGCCGAAGGTCTTCTCGCTCGTTGTGCCTTGCATGAGCAACCCGTCGTCGGTGATCTTGCCTCCCTTCCAGCCGTCTGCATTCGTTCCGTCAAACAAAACGACCGCGTCCTGCGGCGGCTTCTGCCCGAGTGTCGGACTCTTGCGTTCAACCTTCTTCAGTGCGCCTTTGGCGTTATCTTCGGTTCCCAAGACCGAGAGCACGCCGTCCTTCAACTCGCCCGTGCCCGCATCGCCCTTGAAGTAAACAACACCGTCTTTAAGTTCGCCCGGCGCGTGGAACTTCTCTTCCTCGTTCCACCCATCGCCCGGCAAGCCGCCAACATAAGCTACCGAGTCAAACTTTCCTTTGCCCAATGCGATCACTTGAACTCCGAACTTGATGTCACCGTCGTCCGTGGCGAGCATGCCCGTGTATTCGCCCTGCAGTGCGAAATCAGGGTCCGCCTTGGCGGGATCCGTGTAAGCCGGTCCGGCAACGGCAACGTTCGCGATGAACCCGAACAAGAAAGCGGCTTGAAGTATTTCGGCACGAGAGCGATACATAACGATTCTCCGAGGAAGCTGTTTGTCTAGTAGCGGGTCGTCGCTATTCTGAACGTGACACGGACGGTTTTCAAGCGTCGCGGAGGCCCAATCCCTCGACTGGCCGAGACGGAACGGGATTCATCGTCTAGAATCGAGTTATGGAAGAGTCTTGTATCGGCCACGAGGTGAGTCTCATGTTCAAAGCAGAAAGAATCTGGTTCCTGGTAGCTCTGATGCTCTTGGCTGTTGTCGGTTGCGATGCTCCGACACCTCCGAAGCCGAAGACCAAGACGACGACCAGTAAGATCGCAACTAAGCTGGCGACCGGGCCAAAGCAAGAGACCACGAAGATCGTCCGGAAGCGGCGTACGAAGCCACCCGAGGAACGGGGGGAGCGAACTGAGCCGGAACAGACAGAAAGCGAATTCGACTTCAGTTTTGATTCATCCTCGAACTTCAGTTACGAAGGCGGCGGAGCCTTTTCCCGGTCGCAGAACGAATCTCGCCCAGGTCTCTCTAGCGGACAGATCATCGAGCGTGTTACTTCGTTGCTCAGAGATTCCATTGAGTATGCGCCGACACTGGCTGTCTGGTTGATCGACGAGTCGAAGAGTGCCCGCGGCTTTGTCGGTGGCGTTGGTGGCACGCTGCGACAACCCTACTCAGGATTGAAGCAGGAAGCGGACGCCAACCAATTCTTGACGGCTGTTTGCACATTCGGTCAGCAAGTGCGTTTCCCTGTCGATACGCCATCCTCTGATCCGGCGACCTTGATCAATGCCTTCGGCGCGCTACAGGAAGATGTTAGCGGCAAAGAAATGCTGTTCACGGCAGTCGGCGAATCCCTGAAGAAGTATGCCAGCTATCGCACGTCGCAGAAACGCGAAGTGCTCTTCTTCATCGTGACGGACGAAGCAGGCGACGATCAAACGGCCGCTGAGGATGTGATCAAAGAAGTCCGTAAACAAGGCATCCCGATCTACGTGATTGGTGTACCGGCGCCACTTGGTCGAGCGGCGGCGGTTGATGCTTCGGTCGAAGTTGCTGGCATCGCGACGTCGATTCAGCAGGGCCCCGAATCACGCGTCTCGGAGCATATCGAACTCGGCTTTTGGGGCGGCATGAATGACTATCGTCTTGTCGATTCAGGCTTTGGACCGTTTGCGCTCGAGAGACTTTGCCGAGCCAGCAACGGCCGCTATATCGCGCTCCGTCCATCGACGACCGGTTATTCCTTCGTCGGCGAAACGAATACGGAATGGCCAAACTCGGGCGTCTGGCAGCCCGATCCCAACGCGATGCGGAAGTACGCACCTGATTATGTTAGCGAGGCTGAGTATCAAGCGATCTTGCAAGCGAACGCGGCATGTATGGCTCTATGCAATGCTGCCAAGTTGCCACGTGTCGAGTTCGCTCAATTGCCCGAGACCACGTTCGTGAAACAAAGCGAACCACAACTTTCCGCGGACGTCGCCCGTGCCCAGAAGCTTGCAGCGAAGTTGGAGCCAGTTGTGAATCGGCTCTACGATGCGTTAGCAAGAGGCGAATCGGCTCGCGACAAACTGACTTCGCCACGCTGGAAAGCGTCTTACGATCTCGCGCTGGGTCGTGCGGCGGCGGCGAAGGCAAGAGTCGATGGGTACAACGCCATGTTGGCGGAGTTGAAACGAGGCAAGAACTTTACTGACGACTCGCACAACACGTGGCAATTGATGGAAAATGAAACAACGGAAGCATCGAGTGGCCTAAAGAAGCTGTGTGCGAAAGCAAAGGGATACCTGAAAGGCGTTGCGAAGGAACACCCGGGCACACCTTGGGCCAAACTAGCTGAGCGAGAACTCCAAACGCCCGTCGGGTGGAAGTGGACAGAAAGCTAAGCGAGAGACGGCGAGCCCTCCCAGTCGATGATCCGTCCGCTGATCGAAGAGCCGTGTGTGCGTTACGACGTCGAATCGACTTCGATTTCATTTGCAACCTCTTTCAAGCCAATGATGCCGGCCACAGCCGTTTGCGCTAATTGTTTGTAGTGGTACGTCGGGACACTGCCGCGCAGATGGAGCACGCCCTCAACATCGAGTCGGCAGGTGACATTGCGAATCGCGCGATAAGAGCTATGCCGTAACCGCACCCGCGCCGTTTCTTCGATATCTGTTTCTTCGATATTCTTTTCGCGGGTCGCTTCCTTCTGGTCTGCATACACAGACATTTCCAGCCTCCTTTGCCTTTATGTCGGGTGGCCAAAACCGGCGGGAAGCCACCCCCTGTTGTCAATCCGTTTCCGAAAGACTGCCAATCGTGGCGATCGACGATTCGCATTATAGGCGAGGGGCTCCGGAGGTCAAAGCAGTGAATGAAGATCTGCCAAGAATTCGGCACGAAATTCGATGAAGTTCGTGAGCGTGCTAGCAACAAAAGCACGAAACCCCGCGGCGCTACCTGTCGGTGCGCACGATCGCGTCGCCGAGCAGGTCGTCGAGATTCGCGACATGTGAAGCCTCTTCAGCGAGTGCTGGATGAGCGAAAACGCGCACTCGCTTGACGTAGTCGTCGAACTGCTGGCGTGCGAGAGTCCGCACGACCGGCGATACATCGCCTAGCTCGCGATAGCATTCCTCTTTCGGAAAGTGAACTTCGATGTCGAACTCGACTTCAAGCTTGATCGGTGGGACGTCGAACAGCATCTCATGCGGCGCGATCCGGCGCCCGACTTCGCGACTGAGCAGACTCGCAAATTCCTCGGCACAGGCAACCGACCACGGATAAGGACGACGCGCCAGTTGTTCGTAGATGCCGGGCGTTTGAAAGTAACTGAACTCAGCCAGCCGTTTATACGTGCGTCGCGCCGGTCCGAACAAACCATTCAACAACTCAGACGCCGGTCCCGAACCGGCTGCTTGCAGGAGCTGGTCGATCACAGCCTGCTCGGGAAGGCGGAACAGAGCGTCGAGGTCGAGATCGCCGTACAGGATGTAGAAAGCTCGTTGCAGCATCGCGGTCGCTGCTCGAACGGTGTGATGCCAGTAGACCTCGCTAAACATGACATAGCGGGCAAAGACCATCATCTCCGCCGCAGTTCGCCCTTTGCCGGTGATCGCCAGCCCGTCTCCCGCTTCGTTCAAGCACAGACTGCCGATCAAGCGTTCCTGATCGAAGTTCTGGCCGTACGGGACACCAGCATGAAAGCTGTCTCGGAAGAGATAGTCCATCTTGTCGATGTCGATCGGTCCCGAGAGCATGCTGTGCAGGATGCTCGAGCGTTTGTCGCGCGGCTTCTTCGAGAGTAGCGCGACAACTTCCCGCGGATTAATCCCCCAGTCATCTCGCAGAGCGTCGGCGATCTCTCCTTCCAGCAAGAAACTGTTGGCAAACATTTCGTGTTCGGGCACACCGGCAAGGTCGATGTCTTCGATGGGGTGACAGAAAGGCCAGTGCCCTAAATCGTGAAGCAGCGCGGCGGCGATGAAGACTTCCGCATCGTGTGGAGAAACCACTTCGCAGAAGCGAGGATCATGTCCCAACCGTTTCAAATACAAGAGAGCGACGCGATAGACGCCCAGCGAATGTTCAAATCGTGAATGATGCGCCGCTGGGTAGACAAGCTCAACGAGGCCAAGCTGACTGATGCGGGCCAACCGCCGGAATTCGGCCGTGTCGATAATCTGACGGACGCGCGGTGTGAGCGGGACATCGAGCTGCGGCGGAATCCGGATGAGCTGTTGCCTCCGATCAAGCTCACGAAGTTCCGGTATGTCGCCGAGTCCGCTCATCAGCTCTCTTCTACGAGTGGCGCGACGTTTCAGCCTACAGGGGCAAACAACGGCACGCCCATAACAAAACAGAGCGCGGCTGTTGCGAGAACGTAGAAGCCGTAATGAACCAGTCCCATCGAGAAATCAAGATCGAGGCTGGCGAAAGCCGCGAAACCGCCGGCCATTACTAAGGGCGGAAGGATGAAGAGCAGTTGTCTTAGTTCGAATCCGTTTTCCAATTCCAAAGCCCACGGAATCCACCAATAGACTCCCCACAGGAAGGCGTACGCGACACCACAAGCTAGGGCCCGAACCAGCAACTCCTTTCCCACATAAGCTTCGAGTTCATCGTTGCGCAGGAACGAGTATCCTCCGAGAACCAACGGCAGTGCCAGGAGCAAGGCACCCAGAGCCAGAATGATGGGGCTCGCACTGTCGTCGCGCAGGTTATTCGCGAGGACTAGTACCAACACGACCCCGCCGGCAATCGCCGCCGCGATCTTCGGCGAGAACTTCGTCTCCTCCCGAAGGATCGGTTTGGAGATCTTTCGTCCCTTGGAATCCTTCGGCTTGCCATCCTCGGGGGCGTGAACAACGACCTCATCGCCCAATTCCGGGATCTTGATCTTCTCCTTGCACTTCGGGCAAGGTCCCTCTTGGCCTGCGAACTTCTCGCTTACCGTGAACCGCTTCTTACAGCCTGGACAAACGACATTAATCGGCATTCGCGAACTCGATGGCTAGCAAGTAGAAGGGCATCAAGAGATAAGAACTGAGCCTGACCTGAGTACCTAGTTTTGGCAAACTGCCAAGACCCGTCAAGCATAGACATCCCGATCCGCGAATTGGAGCGCGATTCGAGCGTGGGCAACTCTGAATTACCAGAATACCGAAGTCAGATGCCAAAGGGGGTGGCTGATTGGCGAACGCCGGACGTTTGGACACGGCGGGCTGTTAGTCTTGCCGATATAACGCAATCAACGCCGTAGCGGCGAAGCTGACGACGTAGATCAGCAGGATGAGGCCCGCCCCAAAAGGCGTCCAGTCGAGTGAAAGGTTCAGGTAGCCGGCGCTGTGCAAACGCTCGGGCAACGGTTCTTCGAGACTGGTGAGCAGACCTTGGAACGACCAGAAGGCGGGGATGCAAACTTGCGAGAAGCCACGCGTGTAGGTCGATAGCGGAGCAATCAGACCAGCGAGAATGATCTGCGGGATGAGAGCCAGCGGGACGATTGTGGCGGCAAGATCTTCCGTTGTCGCTAAGGCAGAGATCGCCAGCCCCATCGTGACACCTGTGAGCGACGATAAGGAGAGCAACAGCCATTGTTGTGTCGCGTCGCCGCCCAGATGGGTGAAACGGTTGACGATCCAGAAGAAGAGAGACGCTTGCAGCACGCTCAGGCAGCCAAGCAGTACCAGCTTCGAGGCATAGTAGCTGACAATTCTCAGTCCGGCATCGCGTTCTTTCTCGTAGATCGTCCGTTCCTTGACGATCTCCTTGGCCGCGTTGTTGCAACCGAACCAGACGCACGAGATGGACAATAAGAACAACAGCTTGGACGACAGATCGGTTCGCTTTTCTAATTCGGCTTCGGCCGTCAGCTCCTTTCGCTGCTCGTGCCTTTGCTTGACGTACTCCTCGTCTTCTTCGAGGAACCTCCGGTCCTCCTCGGAAAGATCGACGAGCGACTCGCCGTATTGCAGTTCATAGAGCTGCTCTTCTCGCTGCTGCGCAATCTTCTCGACATCCAGCTTCGAGATGTCTCCGAACAGCCAGACCAGCAGAGCGGCGATAACGAAACACTGACCGAAGATCATCGACAGGGCACGTTTGTCTGCCCATTGAATGGCCGAGTAACGACGCAAAAGTAAGTGGAACTGTCGCCATAAGGCGAACAGTGGTCGCCGTCGGTGTTTGATGCTCGATGTGGAACTCGCCTCGGCTTGCGGGAGCCGCCGCGCGACGTAGGTCTCGTAATAGGCGCTCTGCCGATAGCGTTCTCGCCATTCCTCCGACGATTCTTCTCGGAGCCGATGATAGACGTCGCCGAGGCGTGGGATATCGAAGTACTCGAGCGCGGCGGCCGGCGGTCCAACGAACGCCAGCGAGCCGCCTTCCGCGAGAATCACCACGAGGTTGCAAGTCTGTTCGACATTCCCCAGGTTGTGGGTGATGCAACAAATCGTCTTGCCCTCTTCGGCCATCCGCCTGAAGAGATGCATCATTTCCGCATCAGACTGTTCGTCGAGCCCGGATGTGACTTCGTCCAAGAAGATGAGACTGGGATTGCTGATCGTCTCGTTCGCCCAACTGGCGCGTTTGATTTGTCCGCCGCTCAATTGGCGAATCCTGGTGTACTGACGTTGCACCAAGCTGACCGTGTCGAGCGTTTCGTCGATTCGCTCCTCGATCTCTGCGTTAGGAATGTCGGCCGGCAGTCGCATCTTTGCCGTGTACCACAGAGCCGTGCTCAGAGTCCTGCGATAGGCTGAAGCATTACCTACAAGACGTACAACGATGGTGGCTTCACGCCCGCATTGCTAGCTCGCAACAGACGATCGATCTAGGCGGCTTCGGCGGGAAGTGATAATTTACGGTCCCGCTATTGTCCAAGGATGACATTGTTCTCGTGCCCAAGGAAGGGTCTCCGTGCAAATCAAAGATATTCGAATTGACCGTTTCGGTCGCTGTTCTGATCTCTCGCTGGATGCGCTCGCCAACGAACTGAATGTTGTTTGCGGTCCAGTTGGATCAGGCAAAACGGCGGTCTCGCAGTTCGTCCAGGCGATTTTGTATGGCTTCGACAGCGGCACACGCCAGCGTTACTTGCCATCCGAATCGCGAGGTTTTGGTGGGTCGTTAGCTGTTCATGACCGCGATGGTTACCAAACGATCAGCCGCTCGGACGACGGCAGTGTTGATGGAAGGTTAACGATCGAACACGAAGACGGCACGCTCATTGGTCGTCGTCATGTTCCGAACGCTGTTTCGGACACGGCTCAAACGACATTCGATCGCGTCTTCTGCGTCGATCACCGGAGACGTCCCGGCATCGGGGCGTTGATTGAAGAAGGGCAGAACCGAGGCTTCGATCTGGTTGGCAACATTGTCGATACCGATCGAATCGAATGGCTCGAAGCCAAGCTCCGCGAGCTGCGCGACGCTTTGGCGACCGTGCCTCGAATCGAACCCTCGCACGAAACGCTTAGCGTGAGGCGTGTCGAGTTGCTTCGCGCTATCAGCAGCTTGGAGGCGAGGCTCTCCGATCAACCTGACGAGCCAACGATCCGTCGGCAGATCGTGCAACTCGAAGCACAACTGTCGGTCGTTCAGACTTCATTAGAGCGCGTTCGCGATGAACTTGCGCAGGCCGAGCAGGCTCGTCGGAACTTATTGTCGCGGCACGGCGGAGCGGCGAAGGTGCATGGCGCGACTTCGGCAACACTGGACGGGTTGAATCGCGTTTCTGAACAACTCAACCGTTGGCAGACTGTGCTGCGCGAAGTGGCAACGCGTCGCCAGAGGATTGAAGAGCAAGCCGACGATCAATCGAGCGCGGAAGTCGATAGCAGCCCGCGACACTGGCTGGGTGAAGCGGAATCGCAATTGGACGATCTGCAATCGGCTCTGCACAGCCTAGATGATTCTCGCAGCTATAGCGGGCACGAGATTCGCGAGCTGCTTGCATCGGGACTTGGCAGTGTGCGAGAAGATCTCTATCGCCTTTGCAGCGCACTGAGCTACTGGGAAGTGTCACGCCATCAACGAGATTGTGCCAGCGAAATCGTCGGTTTGACTCGCTGCGAGACGGAGTTGCAGCAGGCGATCAAAGGGCTCTCGGCTCGTCGCAGCAAACTACAAATTGAGATCGCGGCAGGCAAGGATTGGGACAATTCGTCGCTGGCTCCGTGGCATGAGTCGCTGTGCGAATGTGCGGAACATCCGTCTCTGCAACTGCAGCCAGTCGCCAACGATCGTTCCGACGAGTCGGATCGCGAATTGGGCGCGATCACCGATCGCATCGCGACTCTGCAATGCGAGCAGCATGAGTTAGTCGCGGAGATCGACAAAATCGAAGCGGAGTTCGATGACCTGCGCGCGGATCTGCATCGGATCGAGCGCGCCGATGTTCTCGAACAGCTAGACGCCAGGCGAGCAGACTTGCGGCGTGTCGATCAAGGTTTGCGAGACATCGAACGTCGGCGCGAGCTGTTATCGGAAATCGCCGAAGTCGAGGATGAGTTGCGATCGTTGGAAACGCAACATCACTCTTCCGGGATCATCGCCGAAGCGTCCGAGTTCTTGCGACGATTGTCAGCGGGTGATTTGCGCTCGATCGAAGTCGCCGCCAACGAGCAAGTTTGGGTCGTCGATGAACACGGTAGGCGGCGAGCTTATCACCAACTGAGTGACGGCGGGCGTGATCTGGTTTACGCCAGCATCTGTTTCGCTTTGGCCGAAGCGTATCGGCTCCAAGGAATCCAACTGCCGCTGCTGATCAGCGGGCTGTTCACCAACGTTGATTCCAAGAACGTGCCCGAGGCGGCGGAATTACTTAGAGACTTCGCGGCTCGCGGCCACCAAGTCATCCTGTTCACGCGACACGAGCATGTTGCCAATGTGTTCCGCCTTTTGAACGTGCCGATTCGAGAGCTGGACGCTATTCCAGGCGTCGAGCATGTCGCCGCCGAGGAGCGCGTGATCGATGACTCGTATTCGACTGAAGAAGTCGACGAGATTGGACTCGCCGACGGGCTGTGGGAGTCGGAGGAATCCTCCGGCGAACTGACCGATCGCGTTCGCCTGGAAGACATCGATTCTGATGTTGATGTCGATCGCCACGTCGTCTCGGGCACCGAGCACTTTCTAACCGAGCACAGCGCTATCGAAGACGCGCCATCGATCGATGCCGCGAATGCGGAGCGGCTTCGGAAAATCGGAGTGATGCGAGTTGGCGACTTGCTCGGCGTGTCCGCGAAAGAGGCAGCCGGCGAGCTGCGATATGCAGGCATCAGTGCCGATACGATTCGTTCGTGGCAAGCACAATGCCGGCTGATGTGTCAGGTTCCTCGTTTGCGAAGCTACGACGCCCGGATCCTGGTCGCCTGTGGCATCACGGACGCTGCTGAATTGTATCGATCCTCGGCCAGCGAGTTGCGGGACCGAGTCAAGGAGCTGGCTGCCAGCAGCAATGGCCAAACCGTCATGCTGTCCGGTACTGAGTTCGAGTTGTCACGTCTGACCGACTGGATCAACACGGCCCGAATCGGTGGAAGCGACAGCGGCACCGAGACGTCTCGGACGAAGGAATCTTCCTCCAGCCGAAGCGGACGCCGTGATCGTGGCGTTGGTGCTCGCTCACGCTCCGATCGTTCGCGTTCTCACCGATCAAGTCGGTCTTCAGACCGCTCTCGCAAGCAGGATCGAAGCCGTCGCGAGCGTCGCGGAAGCGAGCGTACTCCGCACAAGTCAACAACGGATTCAGATGTGATCCGAATGGAGAGCGCCGAAACGAAGTCCGAATGGAAGTTCTACTTGAAACGCAGCGATGCGGTCGTCGATGCTCCGTCGATCGGGGCGCGAACCGCGGAGAGGCTGGAAGCGATCGAAATTCGAACGGTCGCCGATCTCTTAGACGCCGATGCCGATGCGATTACAGAAGGACTCGACAACCGTCGCTTCTCCACCAAGGTCATCACGCAGTGGCAGCAACAAACTGAACTGGTTTGCCGCGTTCCACAACTACGTGGACATGACGCCCAGTTGCTCGTTGCGTTAGAGATTACCGAGCCGGAACAACTAGCCAGTTGCGATCCACAAGAACTGTGGACAGAGATGGAGCCGTTTGTCGAAACAAAAGAAGGGAAGCGAATCATCCGCAACGGCAAGACGCCAGACCTGGAAGAGGTCACGGAGTGGATTCAGTGGGCTCAATCAGCGCGAAAGCTGAATGCAGCCTAGCACTTGCCTGTGCAGTAAGGCTTGCGAGTCATATATAGCTACGAACGCCGATTGTTTTTATCCGCTGATTATGAGCGTAGTGCTCTGTGACAGCTTAGTTGTTGGGTAGCGAAACTCGCCAAGAGTTTCGGCCTGTTGCGGGAATCAGCGAAAGTCTTGGCGACTTTCGCTACCGCCACAACCCTAACTCTTAGCCGTCACAAGGCAGCAGTAGCCGTCCGTCATCATCGATTCTGTCATAAAAAAACACTGGACAGACTCGGCGCACGTCCTGGAACCAGGAGGCAGCGATGGCCGATTTCTACGTTGGATTCGTCCTGATCACACTGTTCGCGTTCTTGTGCTTTGTTAGCGCGCTCTGGCTTTCTCGCCAAATACCACGAAAGGTCAGCGACGTTCTCACGTTGCTGGTCGTGGTGGGGCTAGGCTTTTACATCCGCTATGTCTGGTACGACGTGCGACTCGCGGCTTGGTTGCCGTACTCGAACCTGGTGGTTATCGGCAACTGGCTGCCGCTGATTGCGGGCGTGCTTGGCGGGCTGGCTTGGAGTCGTATCCCGGGCCGCTTTGTTCGGAAGGCACTCTCGGTTTCCTCGCTTGGTGCCACTGCGATATACGCGGTGATCTCGCCTGCCCTCGGTGATCCGCCCGAGTGCAAAGAGAACTGGGATGTTGACGGAGTTTGTATCCAAACAACGGATAATACTTGCACGCCGGCTTGCGCCGCGACACTACTGCGGATGCATGGGATCGATGCGACAGAAGCCGAAATGGCCGAGTTGTGCCTGACGCGCGATGGCACGACCTGGATGGGACTGTACCGTGGGCTGAAACAGAAGACAGTCGGTTCACGCTGGGACGTTGAGATCGTGGAATGCAATGTTTCCGAGTTGCTAGCTCTTGGTAATGCACCGGTGATCTTGAGCGTGGGGATTGGTGATGACTTGTCCGAGCGCGAGCAGCCGAGGTACGCAGAGTGGGGTTGGCGGCCTGGCCAGGGACACTCGGTCCTGCTGATCGGACGGCCTGCTCTGGGTGGCTTCCAAGTCGCCGATCCAGCACCGGGCTATGGCCTGGAGAACTGGGACACCGAGAGCCTGGAAGTTCTCTTCCAAGGAACGGCAGCGCGCCTGGTCGAACGATCTTGACCTTACCTGCTATCCCTCCTATTCTCGCTGCCAACCTGTGATTCTGAAGCCGAACTCGCTACGGTGAAATCAATGTCCGACGCTGCTCAACGAACTGCCGATCCGAACCGAGTCCCGCTGCTTGACATTGTTTCGGAGAACCGGCCTTTCAACGCCGAGCTACTCGCTGCGATTGGTGAGGTACTTAATACAGGGAGATTCCTCTATGGTCCACCGGTGCAACAGCTCGAAGAGGCGATCGCCACCAAGTGCGAAGTCAAGCATGCGATCGGATGCTCCTCAGGGAGTGACGCGCTGTTAGTTTCTCTGATGGCACTCGACGTTGGTCGCGGAGACGAAGTGATCTTGCCGAGCTTCACGTTCTTCGCGACAGCCAGTTGCGTTTGGAGATTGGGCGCGAAGGTCGTGTTCGTTGACATCGATCCAGCGACGTTCAATCTTGCGCCGGAGCAAGTCGAAGCCGCGATTACACCAAACACCAAGGCGGTGATTCCCGTTGATTTGTACGGCCGGTGCGCCGACCTGACGCGATTGACTGAGATCGCCCAGAAGAACGGAATCCATCTAGTTGAAGACGCGGCTCAATCCATCGGAGCCTCGCATCAAGATCGCCCGGCCGGTGCGTGGGGCACTGTTGGCTGTTTCAGCTTTTACCCGACGAAGAATCTCGGCGCATGCGGCGATGCCGGTATCATGACAACCTCCGATGATGAACTCGCCGAGCGCCTACGTTTGTTCGGGGCGCACGGCATGAACCCACGGTATGTCCACAAGGTCGTCGGCATCGCCAGCCGCATCGACTCCATTCAGGCCGCTGCGCTATGCGTAAAGCTCAAGCAGCTTGGCCGTTGGACAGAGATGCGGCGCGAAAACGCACTTCGTTACCAGCAACTGTTCGAGTCTGCTTCGATTGACGGCGAGATCGTGTTGCCTACTGACGATCCGTCTGGCAGGCACGTTTGGAATCAATACACGATTCGCGTACCCGACGGCCGACGTGATGCTCTACGCGCCCATCTGGCGGCGGAATCGATTGGCAGCGAAGTCTATTACCCGATTCCGCTGCATCGCCAAGAGTGCTTCGCCGAGCTTGGCTATTCTGTTGGCAGCCTGCCCGAAACGGAGCGAGCCGCTAACGAAGTGTTAAGCCTGCCGATCTTCCCCGGTCTGACCGCCGGAGAACAGGAACGCGTCGTCGATAGCGTCAGCCGACACTTGGCTGGCAAGCGGGCTTCGGCCGCGTGAGTTGGCAACAGCAGCGTTACGTAGCTGGGGCATCGTGCCTGAGCGAACTGCGGCTGCGAGCCACAGCTACGAAAGTGAGGCAATCCTAATTCTGTAGAAGCGCCGGGGGCTCGAACAGCGGAAGCGATTGGTCGAAACAGATCACCGGTGTGGTTGGATCGACTTCTCCGCCGTCGATCGATTCTTTGACCTTTAGGAAATCATCGTAGCGCGCGACGAAGGCGTCGATGACGGCTGGATCAAAGTGTTTGCCTGTCTCGTTCAAGATGAGCTGCTTCGCCTCATCGGTCGGCATGGCGTCCTTATAGACTCGCACCGAGGTGAGGGCATCAAACACATCAGCAACAGCGGTGATTCTCGCGGCTAAGGGGGTCTCGTCACCGGGTGTGCTGTCCGGATAACCGTTTCCGTCGAACCGCTCGTGATGCGACCGAGCGATCAACGCTCCCATCTTCAGAAAGCCGCCAAAGTTGCTTTGAGCGGCCGCTCTCTCCAACGCCTCAGCACCGATGACCGTGTGCCGCTTCATGATGTCGAATTCTTCTCGCGTCAGTGGGCCGGGCTTGAGCAATATCTGATCCGGAATTCCCACTTTGCCGATATCGTGCAGCGGTGTTGAGCGATAGAAGTCGGCGAGGAACGCCCTGTCGATCTGGTCAGCGTACGGTCCACTCGTCGATAATTCCTCGGCCAGCAATTGAGCGTAGGCTCGCATTCGAAGGAGATGTTCGCCCGTTTCAGGATCTCGTGAATCGGCGAGTTGGGCCAGTGCGAACATGGTCAGGTCGCGAGTACCTACGATCTCTGCCTTACGGTCCGCAAGGCGGTCTGTCAATTCAATGGAATGCACGCGCAGCTCGTCGTGAGCGTGTTCCAGTTCATCCAGGCAGCCCTCGATGATCGACATCACACGGCGTGCATCGGAGATTTGGTTGGACTGTTGTTGCAAACGCTGGTTCATCTCATACGTGAGCCGCCACTTGTCGGTTAGCGACACCGTTAGCAAGCATGTCTCAACCACATCGAACGGCTTCTTGTGAAGCATCACTCGACCGGTGTGACCGAACTCGCGCAAGATGTCTGTCAGTGAGTAATCCGCGTGTGCTGTGCAGATCACGACCTGAAGCTCTGGGTCCAGATCAAGAAGCAGCTTTGCAGTCTGCAAGCCATCCAAACCGGACGGCATCCGTACATCGACAAAGGCAAGAGCGTAAGGCGTCTCTTTTCGCTTGGCCGCCGCCAGCGCAATCCCCTCTTCGCCGCTAAACGCTGAATCAATCTCGAACATCGGCATCGGTGACGGCTCAGACGCTTCGCCAAGCAAGGCGAGTTTCGACTCACGAAGCTGCGCGCGATTGTCCTGCGCTCTGCCGAGAATATCTCGGAAGTCTGCGTGAATCGCTTCGTTGTCATCGACGATCAGGATTCGTCGATTCTCTGGTGCTACAGTCATCCGCTGCCATCACCCCATTGACGCGCTGCTGGTTCTAACTCGCTTAGAGAGCAAGAAACTATAGCTCGTGAAACGGATTACGACGCGGGGCGCAAGATGGTGCCAACTCGAAGCACGCTGATAGACTCGTTAAGAGGCCGTCAAAATCGATTCGATCTGCGCAAGCAGTTCATCAATTCCAGTGGCAAGCGAGACTTCGGCTGATTCGCCCCTGCCCAGGTTCTTTACTTGGCAGGTCTGAGCCTCGAATTCGTCATATCCGGCAATCAACGCAATTGCGAAGCCGCGGCTGTCAGCGTATTTCAACTGCTGGCCAAGTCTCTTCGGGTCGGGATAGACTTCGACCCCGATCCCACTCGCGCGCAAATCAGCGGCCAGCCTCAAGTAATCGCCCAGCCGCTCCTTATCGAAGAACGGAATGAACACCGGCGCTGGCGTCCGCACCTGATCGATCAATCCAAGTTCTTCCATGGCGGCGAGCAAGCGATCCAACCCCAGCGATGCACCGATTCCCGGCAGCTCTTGTTTTGTGAAGAGCCCTGCCAGGTTATCGTATCGGCCACCCGAACAAACGCTGCCGATCGTCGGGAGGTCGTCGAGAAACGTCTCGAAGATCACACCGGTGTAGTAGTCGAGTCCTCGCGCGATCGACACGTCGAGCTTGACGTGCGACTCGTTCACACCGGCCGCCATAGCACCGGAAAGCACTTCTCGAAGGCGTTCAACACCGGCTTCACCCGTTTCGTTTCCCGACACGAGTGTCGCGACTTCGTCGAGAATCTCGTTGTTGGAACCAGCGAACTCCGCGAGCTTCAGAACAGCGTTTGCCTGAACCGCGGTCGCACCGGCAGTCGCCATCATCTCGGCCACCACCTTCTCTCGGCCAATCTTGGCAAGCTTGTCGAGCGCGCGAAGCACGTCAGTCGATTTCTCTACCAAGCCCAGCTTCTCGAGCAAGCCGTTCAACACCATTCGGTTGTTGACGCGGATCGTGAATTGCTCAAATCCAATCGCCCGCATCAAGTCATGAATCACCAGTCCCGTCTCGATATCGGCGGCAACCGACTTCGTGCCGATCGTGTCGAAGTCGCATTGCATGAACTCGCGATAGCGACCACGTTGTGGCTTCTCGCCGCGCCAAACGGTTGCAATGTGATATCGCTTGAAGGGTGTGCCCAGTTTCGGGACGTGTTGCGCCGCGAAACGAGCCAGCGGGACCGTCAAATCGAATCGCATGCCAACGTCGCGGCTGCCGTTGTCTCGAAATCGATAGAGCTGCCGATCGGTCTCGTCGCTGCCTTTGCCGGAGAGAATCTCCAGATACTCCAATGCCGGAGTGTCGATCGGGGCGAAGCCGAACGAACGGTAGACACGTTGAGCTGTGGCGATCAGCTCTTCGCGCGGCATCATCAATTCCGGGAGTATATCCCGGAATCCGCTCAGCGTTCGTGGTTGAATGAGTGACATGTCGGATGTGGTCAAGGGACGAGCGTCAGGCACGTAGCTCTTGACCCTTTGCCTACACCATCGGCAGCAACGCCGGCTTGCGACCGCGAATCGATTCACCGCGTTTATGCGGCAAAACGGCTTCGGCGTATTCCTCTACCTGCTCGGGCGTCTCGAAGTATCGATCGTATACCCAATCGTCGTCGTATTCACAGTTCTCTGTCGTATACTCGCGGCAGATCTCGGGGCGAGTCTCGTAGATGCCGCAGCGTTGGTCCGGCTGCAAGTGGCGACAGACGGTATGAACGAGAATGTACCACGTGCCGTCTTCGGTGAAGACTGTCGCGCGATCGTGCAGAAGATACCAACGGATGAAATCGAAATCGCGGCGAGTTTTCGGCTCTTCGATGGGTAAGGCAAAGTAGCGACAACACTTGGCCGCACAATGGTCACACAGTACTGCACCCGGCTTGAGTTCCTCGCGCGTCGGCTTTCGGGTCAGCATAGACTCCATTCAATGACACCTCCTCAGAGTGGTTCGCATTTGAGGCATCAAGGGTAACAAACGGCCTCCTGAATGAACAGGAGACGAACCATCGACCTCGGGTTCGCTCAGTCCCGCTGTTTCGTTCGCGGTCTATACTTCTAAGGCGGCGGAGCCGCAACCACTGTAGGACGGAATCGCCATCCGTCCTACAATCATGCGCGCAAGCCCTGACAGAAACGCAGACCGTATCCATGCAGATCATCATCACCGCCGTTGGCCCCGACAACGTTCGCCTTGTCGATCCGATTATTCACTACGTCACCGGCGAAGGCGCGAACATTGCCGAAGTCCAGATGTACGACCACGACGAGGAGGCTGTATTCGCCATGCTGTTGCGAATTAGCCTGCCGTCGGAACGCTTCGACGCAGTTCGCAACGCTCTCGCGGAGATCGGCCAACTGAAGAATCTGTCGATCCGAGTGTGGTCGCCTGAGGAACGGGCCGAGCGGCCTCGGCTTGCGATTTGTACGACCTACCGTCAGGAGCCGGCAGTAGCGTTACTCCGAGCGATTCGAGACGGACTGATCAAGGCCGAGCCAACGGTAATGATCGGCAATCGCAATGCATGCCGGGGCTTGGCCGAGCAGTTCGATGTGCCTTGGCATATGATCGGCGATGAGAAAGGCCGTGTCGATGACGAAGAACTTGTGACGTTGTTCGATCAGCACGAAGTCGATTACGTCGTGCTGGCGCGCTACATGCGAGTCCTAACGGCGGGAGCGTGTTGGAAGTACGCGGGTGGGCGCATCATCAACCTACACCATGGCATCCTGCCAAGCTTCCCCGGCATTCGGCCTTATCACGATGCCTACGCCAACCGCATGCTGACGTACGGCGCGACATGCCACTTCATCGTCCCCGACCTTGACGCCGGCAATCAGATCATCAACCAAGCCACCTTCACCGTCCCGCCAGGAACACCTCTCGACGAAGTCATACGAACTGGGCAAGAGGACAACGAGCCTCGTTGTTTGGTCGAGGCTATTCGCCGCGTCGTCGATCGCGAAGTCCAACTGCACTTTCATCGCGTCGTAGCTTGCGATTAGTGCGTGCTCGCGACTGCGTGGCCTAGCCCCTCACCAGCCACCGAGACGCGGATCAGCCCCTTCGAGAAAGAGGATTCCAGAGAACGTCCAACCACATTCGGGCCTTTCCTACCGACCAAATCTTGCTAGACTACTGGCTTCGGTCGTTCTCCATGCAGCGACCCCAGCCCCTATAGCTCAATTGGCAGAGCAATTGACTCTTAATCAATAGGTTCTAGGTTCGATTCCTAGTGGGGGCACTTTCTTTTGCGGGGTCAGAAACGCCTCCTGACCAAAAGTGGCCTCGACTGGACAGCATCCCCTGCTGTCCAACCCCCCCCGCCGATCATGCCTCCTCGTCCAGCGGAGAAGGCATCCCTCGTATTGCCCGAACCTGGGTTGAACGGTCAGTGTGCGTGTAACGAATAGTCATCTGCAGGCTCCGATGGCGAGCCAGGGACATCACCACATCGGCAGCAGCTCCAGACTCCCAGGCCCTGGTAATGAAGCAGTGGCGGAGGGCATGGAAATCCGCCACTCGATTTTCCTCGTCCCGATACGGAATCCCAGCAGTCTCCAGATCGTGTCGAACCATATCGGCAGTCTTGCGTTGATCGAGCAGTGGAAATAGTGGGTCGCCGTCGACAAGTTGTCCAAGCCGTTCTCGAATCAACGGAATCAGGTCGGGATGCAGCGGAAGTACATCCTGTTCCCGATGCTTACTGTACGCAGCCTCGACGACAACGAATGATTCCATTCCAAATCGAAACGATGCTGCGATCAGGCTCGCCAGTTCAGACCGTCGTAACCCGGTCATTCGAGCGACCTTGTATAGAAATGCTCGCTCCGTACCAGCCATTCCCTCAACCGTTCTATCCGACCGTTCAGCAGCACGAACAAGCATTCGGAATTCCTCGTCGGTCAACGCTCGCCGTTCGTGCCTAATGTCAGTTGACCTCCTCCCCTAAACTTGATCCATGTTAAGTGAGAGAATCCTCTCCGGCCGACGGCCGGGAAAGGATTGTTTAGATGCCTAAGAA
>PBSM01000232.1 GCA_002726245.1 Planctomycetaceae bacterium
AGCCCACGGAACCATTCGCAACACGAACCCAAGCCCCGGAGGGGCGACATGGCGTGTCCCCGTCTCACGAATGTCGCCCCTTCGAGGCTCTGCTTGTTCATGCTGTACGATTTCCGGGGGTTTACACCCCCGGCTACATCATTTCGTCCCTTCGGGACTAGGAGAAAATGTGGGTAAACCTAAGGGCTTACGCCCCAGGCTACTCCATGGGGCCGCTCCGCGGCTAAGATGCGTCCACAGTCAGTCGTCTGATCAAACCGAACTGCAAGGCAACGCATCTGGCTCACCAAATCTTGTTTGCCTACGATCATTCTCAACGTTAATGGCGTAGGGGGGTGTCTGGGGTCGAGCGCAGGCAATGGTTACGATGCTTGTTCGTCTTCAGGTTCCTCGCCACTACCGAACCAACCGCGAACGCCTTCCCAGGCACGCCCGATCAGCTTGCCAGTGAGGAGGTCCTCGGTCAGCGTCTCCTTCTCGGTCGAGAAGTTGGTCCAGACAGCGGCGATATAAGGTTGACTCGACTCCGACAGCGTCGCGTAGAGGCCTTTCTCGCGAATCTCGCCGAGCCCCTCGCGATAGTGTTCAAAGATGTGCCGATCGAAGAGATTCCCGGCAACCGTGACCGAAGACAAGGCTCCCTGGCCAACTTTGCCGATCTTGTCGATCGCATACAAGCTCATCGTACTCGACACGTCGAGGATCCCGACTTCTTCGCGAGCCGCCATCTCGTGCATATCGTCCCAAATCTGCTGCATTTCTGCTTGCGGGATCAGTTTCGTCGGATTGACTCCGCTGACCTGCTCGATCGTTTGCTGGAGTGTCTCTTTGAGACCGTCAACGGACAACGGAGGCTGGTCGAAGGCGTTCGCCGTCGTCGATGAGGCTTCCCGCACGGCATCGAGCAAGTCGGCCGCGTGATTGATTGTGCTCTTCTCGTCGATCACGCCAGCTTTTTTCAACTCGGCGCTCAACTCGTTCAGATACGTCTGCGAGCCGTAAGCCACATCGTTGACGATCGCCAGGACTGTCATCGGCGAAACGTGCAGCGTGGCCATCCCCGCCAGATCAAGAAATCCGCTGACAGCTTTCTTCGCGATGTAGCCTTCGATCTCGGGAGCCTCTTCGTCCGAATCACGTTCAACCCGCCCGACATCTCGCACGACGAAATCCAGCATTTGCTGGACGAACGTTTCATACGACTTGGAATTGCGAAAGGCCTGCGGGACGAGCAGCGAAGCGGATTCATGAAGCGTTCCACCAACGACGGCAGAAGTCGCACGCAAGGCGCGCTCTGGCAGGGACACGCTGTACATCAAGTAGTTGTAGACTTCGGACGCCGCGGGAATCGAAGGCTTGTCGCTATCGTCAGCCAGCGTTTCCGACTCAATAGAATCTGGCTGTCCCTGCTGATTGGTCGAATCCATAGACCTCATTCCTCCACTATCGCTCTGCCTCTCCGAGGCAGACAGTCACCGAGTGTTTTCACCACTTTTTATTCCGACTCAATTGCGGCATGCAACCCGCTGAGAATCACGACTTTGGCGTCACCCTTGTATCCGCCAAGGCGCGCTGCTGGTGTCGGTACGATTGCGCCCAGTACGAGGACTTGCTTGCCAACCGTGATCGTGTCAGACGGATCGTCGCGAGTTATGACTGGCACGCTCCAGCCGTTGCTTTCGACTACGGTTTCGAACAGTTCACCGTGTTGCTCGACCGAAGCTACCGTGCCATGAATGCAGACGCCGTCTGTGCCACGCTTTTTGTGAGGCCATTTAATCCAGACAGCTTGTGCCTCCCCAATGGACTGCACTTTCTTGTGCTGCCGTCCGATCTGGATTAACAAGCGACGAATCTCTGGCGACTTCGCGACCTTGTCCTCCGATCCGTCATTTGTGAACGCAAGGACTTGTCCGAGGTGCGACATAGATTCATAGAACGGCTGGCGGAGTTCTATCATTTTGGCAGGCTCGGTCGCCATGTCCCAGGCAGTACTTACTGCTTGGGCTTTGGAGAATGAATCTGCGACCTCGCTGCTCGAATACGGCCTTGCGCCTCTCAAACTTCCCACCTCAAGAGTTGGCGTCTCGCGTTCCTCTTCTGGTCGCGGATCTGGCGCGTCGGGATTTGCCGAACGAGTCTCTTTAGTTGGCACCACAGGACCGACTGTATCCACCGCCTTGGCTGGCTCAGCTGGAACGTCTGTTGTTGCCGTAGGCAAAGGCCCGATATTGAATTCTGGCACGGGCACTCCCGGAGCCACAGGCTCTGGGCCTTCTTCTGTCGGCTCACCGGTTATCGGTTCCGCATTGATCGTCTCTGCGGTAAAAGCTCCCTCCGTCTCGGGCAGTTCGAACCCATTGCCGCTACTGTTTTCTTCGGCTGGAGGCTTCTTGTTGTTACGACGCTTGTTGCCATTCTGGCCGTTGCCTCCCGAAGTCTGGCTGTTGTTGTCGAACGAGAACTCACCAGCATCGAACTCGGGGATCACCGACTCGGAATCGTCGCTGTTTGCAGCAGTGCCCCGGAACTTGGCAGGGACAATCGCTGGAATGTATTTCGCGACGACCGGCCCTGCGCCGAAGTCGCGTTTGAGATTGCCGGGTAGATACCACAAGATGAGTTGCGCGATCGGAAACGCCATCATGCCGCCAATTACGATCGCCAGAACCGACTTCATGGGGCTGCCCTTCGGCTTCGCGCGTCGAGCCGACGAGCGGACATTTGAGATCGGGCTTGCACCGCTCGCGCTGCCGTTGTCGAAATCAAAAGCCGACGTGGCGTCGCCAGCATCCACCGGAGCGAAAGCGAACTCGCTCGCAGGCTGCGCTTCGTCGGGCGCTTCCTCCGCCGTATCCCAAGAGCCTTCAATATCGGCGTCATCGACAGGTGACGCACTCATGTCATCGACGACCAACAGCTCGGGCGGTAGCTTCCTTAGCGGCTCGGCAAGTGAATACTCTTCCCGACAGAGCGGGCATTGGACCGTAGCATCGGCACTCACACCGGCGGGAACACGGACTTGTTCTTCGCAACGCGGGCAGTTGGCAATCGTCATCGGGTTCTCCGCGGGAACGGCTTATAGGATCGCTCGAGAATATGCTGTCCTATTTGGAACGTGGGATAGGCTTCCAGCCTGTCGTTAGGCAACTCACAGGCCCGAAGCCTATGCCACTTACTTCTCGAACGGTCCTTAGCATGCAATCCCCCTAGTTTAGCAACGCACAGAGGCTAGAGGCTAGTGGCTAGTGTTTGCTGGATTCGCTTTTGGTACTGTCTTCGTCGCATCGACGGTCGCTGGTTGATCATCCACGACCATACATCGCGCGACGAGCCAACAAGCGAGTAATATGTAGTTCTAGTGTTGCATCCGGCTTACAATCAGCCAATCCTTGCTTATCACGAAGTTGTACCCATGCAGCGTTGTTCTACGAAGCTCTGCCTCGCCATTGCCGCGTGTCTTGCCCTTTGCGTGCCCATCCTCCGAGCCGACGAGTTTACGGTAGAGGTGAACGCTGCACTGGAACGGGCGGGAGACAATCGTGAGCAAATCCAGAAGGCGCTCGATCAGACACCGACTGAGCAGCGTGTGGCCATCCGCTTTCTCGTCGCCTACATGCCCGAACGTGATCTTAGGAGTCTCCCCGCAGAGTCTCTGCTGGAGAATGTGCGGTTTGCTTACCAAGCCCGGGACGAATCTCCGTGGAAGGAAGATTTGCCGCAAGACATCTTCTTCAACAACGTGCTGCCATACGCGAGCATCAACGAAGGTCGAGATGACTGGCGAAAGGACTTCTATCAGCGTTTCAAGCCGTTGGTGAAAGACGCCACATCGCCCGCCGAGGCGGCAACTGTTTTGAATCAGAAGATCTTCCCACTGCTGAACGTCAAATACTCGACGAAACGCAACCGAGCGGATCAAGCGCCGAATGACTCGATCAAGACAGGCCTTGCTTCGTGTACTGGCTTGTCGATTCTGTTGATCGATGCCTGCCGCGCGGTCGGCGTGCCTGCTCGCTTCGCGGGGACGCCGCTTTGGACGAACAAAAGCGGAAACCACTCGTGGGTCGAGATCTGGGATGATGGTTGGCACTTCACTGGTGCCGCGGAACCGACTGGCGGCGATTTGGATAAAGCCTGGTTCGTCGGGCGGGCAACGACGGCTCAGCGAGATCACCCCCTGCATGCGATCTACGCCACCAGTTATAAGCGAACTCCCCAGGCATTTCCGCTCGTATGGGATCGAAGCATTGATTACGTGTTTGCGGTCAATGTGACCGATCGCTACACGAACCAGATCAAGGAGTTAGCCGAGGGATATGTCGAGGTGCTGTTTCGGGCGATCGATGGAGCAAGCGGCGATCGGTGCGCTGCGCCGTTGAGGCTGCTTGATGCGGCGGGAAACGTCGTCTTCGAGGGGAAGACGAAGGACGAGCGATTCGACACCAACGATCATCTGTCTGCAGCTCTTCGTGCCGGCGAGACTTACCGAGTCGAGGTCAGTCACAAAGATCACGTCTTGCGAAAGACCATCCAAGCCGAGCGACGCGACAACCCGGTCACGTTGCGCGTGGATGTGCCGGAAGAAGCAGTCGTGCCGGCCGACGATGCGGCGTCGCGAAAGGCCGTCGAGGAACTGAAGGCTCACCTCGCGCAAGAAGCCGACAAGCGAAAGCCGACTGCGGACGAGCCGTTCGCGTCCGTTCCGCTCACGCGCGCCGCCGCCGCTAGCGCTAACGATCTGCTCTGGCAAGATCATACGGAGACGATTCGCCGGACTCGGGCAGCAGAGATGAAGTCGCGCGAGCTAACGGCTGGCAATCTCACCATGCCTTTCTTTTACAAGACCTTTGGCGAGAAGCCGCACGGCGGCCGAAGCATGTACATCTCGTTGCATGGCGGAGGCGGAGCGCCAAAACAAGTCAACGACGGACAGTGGGAAAACCAGAAGAAACTCTACACGCTTGATGAAGGCGTCTACGTCGCGCCGCGTGCACCGACCAACACTTGGAACTTATGGCATCAGGGACACATCGACGGCCTGTTCGATCGGCTGATCGAAAACATGGTTGTGTTCGAGGGCGTCAATCCTGACCATGTTTATTTGATGGGCTACTCGGCCGGTGGCGACGGGGTCTATCAGCTAGCGCCTCGCATGGCGGATCGATGGGCTGCGGCAGCAATGATGGCCGGGCATCCTAACGAAACCTCGCCGCTCGGCTTGCGGAACATCGCCTTCGCGCTTCACGTCGGCGGACGCGACGCGGCCTACAATCGCAACAAAGTGGCGGGCGAATGGCAGAAGAAGCTGGCTGACTTACAAAGGGCCGATCCAGATGGGTACATCCACTCCGCGAAGATCTATCCCGGCAAGGGCCATTGGCTCGATCGAGAAGATGCCGCCGCGATCCCTTGGATGGCGAAACATCGTCGTAATCCATTTCCGACACGCATCGTGTGGAAGCAGGACGACGTCGTTCACAAACGTTTCTACTGGCTCTTGCTCCAGCAGGAGCACGCCAAAGCACGAGCGGAGATCCGCGCCGACATCGAAGGCCAGAACATCGCAATCAGGGCTGCAGACTTGCCGGCTCTCACAATTCGAATCAACGACGAAATGCTGGATCTGGACAGGCCTGTCACAATCACGCTGAACGACCGACTCGTATTCGAGGGCCGTGCAACCCGCAGGATCGCGGCACTTACCAAAACTCTTGCCGAGCGTGGCGACCCGCGTGGGCTCTTCGCAGCCGAGTTAAAAGTGAAGCTGATCCAGGCCGATTGACATCCGTCTCGCGCAACATTCATCTATTCTCTCGCACGCCAAGCGAGAGCCTTCCCAATCACTCCGAGAAACCCGCAAATGTCTCTTTCTTCAGAAGTCCAGTACACGAGAGCAGCCGCGATTCTCACACTGATGCTTGTGCCGGTAGCGGCTGTGCGCGCGGAAGCAACGAACGGCGGCGCGGTGACGATCCAGTCGGACTTCCCTGGTGGCAATGTTGCCGTGATGGACGATGAAGGAAGTTCCGTGCATGTGGCACCAGATCTTCGCGGTGACAGGCCGTCGTTCTATTGGTATTTCGAAGCGAAGGCGTCGAAGGCGGGGCGAGTACCTTTCGTCTTTCCCGAAAAAGTGGTTGGCTTCAAGGACGGGGCGATCGGACGGCAAGGTCCAGCGATCAGCACGAACATTGGCAAGACATGGAAGTGGATGGGGACCGATAACGTTGACGGCAGTTCGTTCTTCTTCGACTTTGCCAAGCCGAATGAGCGCGTGCGATTCGCAGTCACAATTCCGTACCTGCAAGCGGATCTTGATGCGTTCCTTAAGAAGAATGTCCACAACCCGCACATCACCAAGAGCGTGCTGACGAAGAGCCGACACGGCCGTAATGTGGACTTGCTGCAGATTGGCAAGCCTAGTCGGGAAGCAAAGGCCTTCTTGGTGACAGCGCGTCACCACGCGGCCGAGACCATTGCAAGCTACGTGCTCGAGGGATTCCTTCAAGAGGCGATGTCAGATCGCCCGGCAGGCGAAGACTTTCGCAAGAAGTATGTACTCTATGCCGTGCCTCTGGTTGATAAGGACGGAGTCGAAGAAGGAGACCAGGGTAAGAATCGCAAACCGCACGACCACAATCGCGACTATGGGGACAAGAGCCTCTACCCAGAAATTCAGGCGATCAAAGACCTCGATGAGAAGACAAGTTTTCAATTCGCTTTGGACTTTCATTGCCCGACGCTGGTGATGCCAGACCATCAGGTGATGTATTTCGTCGGAACCAAGGAACATCCCAAATACAACTTTGAAAATGTCTCGGAGTTTACGAGCTGGATTAAGAAGGGCCTGCCTAAGAACGCTCCATACGGACCATTGGTGTGGCTAAGAGGCGAGACCGATCCATCACCAAAGAACTCCCGGTACTTCGGGTACAAAGACGACGCGATCATGGCAGTAACCCTGGAGATTCCTTTCGCACCACCCGGCAAAGCCACCGACCCAGCTAGTTGCCGGAAGTACGGCCAGGTCATGCTTCAAGCTTGGGTTAACACGCATTTCCGCGATGCAGATGCTAAATGAGCATAGCTCATTCAAGATCGTGGAACGCCTCCCAACTAGTGTCTGACCGGAACTGGATAAGCTCAATGTTGCCAACGATTTGCATTGAAGCTCCGCTGCGAAGATTAACCCATATTCTTGCCCGTTCCGACGGGCCGAGGATTTGGGCAAGAAGATGGGAGTGGCAAGAATACTCCAGTGCGGATCGTCGATTCCGATCTTGGCCGCATCTTCCGCTTCCCGGAGCGGCAACATTGAGTCCTCTGAGCCAGCCGATATGCCGGCCCGCCGGCGCTCGGGTCATTGTATTCGCACGTTTTCCGGGGGTTGCCCCCGGCTACTGTGTCTCGTCCCGGTGGGACCAAAAGAAATGTGAGTAAATGCTCTGATGTCGAAAGATCACCGGATTCGCATCGAACGGCTTCGCGAAACGATTCGCCGACACGATCAGAAGTACTACGTCGAAGCTGCGCCTGAGATAAGCGACACCGAGTATGATCGTTTGATGACAGAGCTGAAACAGCTCGAAAGGGATCACCCGGAACTTGTCACTGCGGACAGTCCGTCGCAACGCGTCGGAGAGCAACCGGTCGCCCATCTCGAAGAATCCTCGCATCGACTGCCGATGCTGTCGATCGATAATACGTACTCGATCGAGGAAGTGCAGAAGTGGGCCGGGCGGACGGCGAAGTCGCTCGAAGGCGAAACGATCGAGTACGTCGTCGAGTTGAAGATCGATGGTGCCGCAGTGTCGTTGGTCTACGAAAACGGATTGCTTGTCCGAGGACTAACGCGTGGTGACGGCAAGACCGGCAGCGACATTACGCACAACGTGCGAACGATCGGCGACATCCCGCTGAAGCTCATTGGCGATGATGTTCCGGTCGTGCTTGAAGTTCGCGGCGAGATATACATGACCAACTCGACGCTCGTCGCGTTGAACGAAAAGCAAAAAGTAAAGGAGGAGCCGCTCTTTGCCAATCCGAGAAATGTGACATCGGGCACGATCACGATGCTCGATCCACGAACCTGCGCCGAACGTGGGCTGCGGATGTTTTGCCACGGCATTGGCTATTGCGAAGGCCTGAAGTCGATCGACTACATCTCGTTCCTGACAGAGATCGGTGGTTATGGCCTGCCACCAACGCCCAGCGTCGCGAAGTTTTCCAGCATTGACGCCGCGATGGAGCATGCTGAAACGGTGAAAGCCGACCTGCATGAACTGGACTTCGAAGTCGATGGTCTCGTGCTCAAAGTCGATAGCTTCGAGCAGCGTGAGCGGTTGGGGAACACTTCCAAGAGCCCGCGCTGGGTAATCGCGTATAAGTGGGAAAAGTGGGAAGCGACAACCAAGCTTAACGAGATCCGCGTGCAAGTGGGCAAAACCGGTGCGGTGACTCCCGTAGCAATCCTTGAGCCGGTCGAGCTCGCCCGCACGATCGTCAGTCGCGCGAGCTTGCACAATGCCGACGAGATCGAACGGAAGGACATGCGGGTCGGCGATGTTGTCGTCGTTGAAAAGGCGGGACGTATCATTCCGCATATCGTGCGTGCCGAGAAGCACGAAAGAAAGACGGACCTCCCTACGTTCGTCTATCCGACCCATTGCCCAGAGTGTGAAACGGAACTCGTCAAGGATAAGGGCGGCGTTTACATTCGCTGCCCGAATCTGCAGTGTTCCGCGCAGGTGAAGGAACGGATTCAGCACTATGCCAGTCGCGCAGCGATGGACATCGAAGGATTGGGCGACAAGCTCGTTGATCAGCTTGTGAACGCGGGACTGGTTACGACCTATGGCGATTTGTACCGGCTGAAGGACTGTCGAGATGACGTCCTCGCATTGGAACGAATGGGCGAGAAGTCGGCCGACAACTTGCTGGCGGGGATAGAAGCTAGCCGTGATCGTGGCTTGGCTTCGCTGCTGAACGCCTTATCGATCCGGCACGTGGGCGCCGGTGGCGCCAGCAGACTCGCGGCTGAATTCGGTTCGATCGACGCTATCGCTGCCGCGACTGTCGAGCAATTAAATGACGTCGATGACATTGGCGGGATTATCGCCGAGAGTGTGTTCGGCTTCGTGAATAGCGATTATGGGCGCGAGATCATTGATGATCTGCAATCGCTCGGCGTGGAGATGGAGGCTGAGCAACCGTTAGTTGCCAGTGAATCACTTGCCGGAAAGACTTTTGTAGTCACGGGAACGCTTTTGAAGTTCACGCGCGACGAGATCCAAGAACGGATCCGGCAGTATGGTGGCAAGGCTTCGTCAAGTGTTTCGTCAAAGACAGATTATCTCGTGGCTGGTGAGAAGGCCGGCAGTAAACTTGCGAAGGCGGAGAAACTCGGCGTCACCGTTCTGAGTGAAGCAGACTTCGAGGCCTTGCTCGACAACTGAACGTAGCCGATCTCACAGACACAGCGACCTGCTTTTGGGAAAGTCCTGAAGATCGGATGTTACCACTGGGCGGAGCCCACGCAGTTTTCAGGAGGAAGTGTCATGCTGTTTCGCAAAACAACTTACTGTGCGTTTTTGATCACCGTCACCTGTTTGATCGGACTCGGCACGGATGCTGGTGGTGGAGAGAAGGTCAACGTGGGACGAAATGTCCCTGCAGGCAAACGCGTTCTGATGGATCGGATCGACCACTCGACTTTCGACGCGTTGCTGAAGAAGTAAGTCGATGCCGCAGGCAACGTGAACTATACGGCGTGGCAGCGATCCGCGGCCGACGTGCAAGCACTCGACGGATATATCGCTCATCTATCGACGGCAGACCCACGCCAACGAGCGAGTCGAAATGGTACGCTAGCGTTCTGGATCAACGCTTACAACGCGGTGACCATGAAGGGCATCTTGCGCGAGTTTCCGACAACCAGCATCCGCAACCACACAGCACGCCTCTTTGGCTACAACATTTGGAAAGATCTCTTGCTCGTCGTCGGTGGAGCCGGTTTCTCGCTGGAGCAGATGGAGCACGAGATACTGCGAAAGCTGAACGAGCCACGGATGCACTTCGCGATCGTGCGTGCTTCGAAGAGTTGCCCAAAGCTGCGGGCAGAGGCGTACACACCGCAGAGGCTTGAAGAACTACTCGTCGCGAACGCCGGCAACTTTAGGCACGATGCACGCGCGCAGCAATTCTATTTGTCCTCCATCTTAAGTTGGTTTGGTGAGGACTTTGGCCGTGATCAGGCTGCGCAACTGCGTGCAATCGCGCCCTATCTCCCTACAGCCGCGGCACGGCAAGCCGCCGAGACCAACTCGGTTCGGATCTCGTATTTGAGTTACGACTGGGGCTTGAACGATCAAGCGACCGTGCGCACGGCCAGACGCTGATCCGGCTCAATCGTACAGGCAACCACTTCCACCGGCCGCCGTGTTCCTTTAGGTTTTCGCTTATCAGTTTGCCAAGGTCGGCAACTGGTTAGGATCGTTCGAGAAATGAGTGGCGTAAGCTTCCAACTTGCGAACCCGCATTATCGCAAGCTGGAAGCTTACGCCACGGAAAACCGGACAGTTATTTCCAGAACGATCCTTAGGTGTACAGCTCGAAGGAGAGAATCATGGGACGTCTTGACGGACGCGTGATCATCGCGACAGGCGGGACACAAGGAGTTGGCGAGGCGGTTGCGCTGCACGCCGCGGACAATGGAGCCGTCGGTGTCGTGATCTGCGGGCGTCAAGAAGACAGAGGCAAGTCGGTTGTTTCCGCGATCGAGGCGAGAGACTGTGCGGGCGAGTACGTCAAAGCAGACCTTTCCGTCGTCGAGGATTGCCGCAACATCGTCCGCAGGTGCGATGAGCGGTTTGGCCGCGTGGATGGACTGGTCAATGCCGCCGCGAACACGAACCGCGGCACACTCGAAGAAACAACGGTCGAATTCTGGGATCACTTGTTCGCCGTGAACGTCCGTGCTCCCTTCCTGCTGACGCAAGAAGCCGCCCGCGTTATGAAACGCGAGAACATCACCGGCTCGATCGTTAATATTCTGTCGGTCTCAGCGTACTGCGGGATGGGGAATCTGACCGCCTATAGCTCGACGAAAGGTGCGCTCAGGACGTTTACAAAGAATACGGCCAATTCGCTCCGAAAGGATCGCATTCGAGTCAATGGCATCAACTTAGGCTGGACCGACACACCGGCTGAGCACACGGTGCAAGCGAAGCAAGGCAGCCCGGACGACTGGCTGGAACTCGGCGAAGCAGCGTCGCCATTCGGCCGATTGCTTAAGCCAGACGACGTCGCACGGCTTTGCATGTATCTGCTCAGCGATGATTCCGGCGTCCTGACAGGTTCGTGCATCGACTACACGCAGCGCGTCATGGGTCTCTTTCCACCAGAGACAGGACGCGATTAGCGGATTGGGCAAGTGAATATCGAATATCCAACAAGGAATGTCGAAGGCAGAAGGAACGAAGGTCAAACCTCTTCCCTTCATCATTGGGCGTTCCTTGTTGGATATTCGATATTCAGCTCCCAGCAGCCAAAGCCAACTCGGGCGCGCAATCGGTCGCCTCGCTGCAATTTCGCACGCAATGCAGCTCGGTCGCAAGCAACGCATCGAGCTGCTCTTGCGGTGGAAGCCTCAAGTAGACCGCGTCGTCTTCGACCTTCACCGGAAATACTTTGACGGAGAACGCTTCTTCCGACAGAGATTCGCCGGTCCGCAGCGAGAACGGTTTCTTGTGCAGAGGGCAGGAGACTTTGGGAGCTTCGCCCGCGTTACCAACGATACCACGAGAGAGCACGAACGCGTTCTTGTGGGGACACATGTTCTGACAGGCATACCATTCGCCTCGACTGGTGAAGTTGAAGACCGCGATCTGGACCTTGCCGTACTTGATCACCGCGCCGCCGTCTTTTGGGAAATCGGCTGTTGTGCCAACGCTGACCCATTCCTCGCGCGACTCGGTGCGCCAACTGTTTCCTGAAGTTGAGGGAGTGGGAGAGAGGGAGGGGAGGAGACATTATCGTTCTTCTTCTCCCCCTCTCCCCCTCCCACTCCCCTCAGTTCAGAGATCGGCACGACATCCTTCGGCCAGTCCGTTGGCCGCGACTGCCCACGTTCGTCCACGATCTCGATGTTCGGCTCCGTCTCGTCGGTATTAACGAACTGCCGAAAGAACTTTCTCTTCTCAGGATCTTTAGCAACTTCTTTCCATTCGCACTTGTAGGTATCGACGAGGTACTGCATCTGCTCTTCGAGTTCGTTGCAGGTCCCCAGGGAATCGTTGATGACGACGTCCCTCAGATGTTCAAGCCCGCCTTCCATCTTTTCGAGCCAGACGGCTGTTCGCGTCAACTTATCGGCCGTGCGAATGTAGTAGATCATGAATCGGTCGATGTACTTGAGCGCCGTCGCTTCGTCGAGGTCCACTGCGAACAAGTCTGCATGCCGAGGCGTCGCACCGCCATTACCACAAACGTACAGGTTGTAACCGTTCTCGGTCGCGACGAGGCCAACGTCCTTGCACTGAGCCTCCGCACATTCGCGGACACAGCCGGACACCGCCATCTTGATCTTATGTGGAGCGCGGATACCGCGGTAACGCTGCTCCAGTCGGATCGCAAAACCAACTGCATCCTGCACGCCGTAGCGACACCAAGTTGTGCCAACACAACTCTTCACCGTTCGCAACGCCTTGCCGTACGCGTGCCCGCTCTCGAAGCCGGTGTCAACAAGCTCTTCCCAGATGTCGGGCAGTTGCTGAACCTGCGCACCGAACAAATCGACTCGCTGCCCACCGGTGATCTTGGTGTAGAGTCCATATTTCTTGGCGACGCGCCCAGCGTTATCAGCTTCTCCGGGGTGATCTCTCCGCCGGGAACGCGGGGAACAACGGAGTAGAGTCCGCCTCGCTGAATGTTGCCAAGGAAGCGATCGTTCGTGTCTTGCAACGTCTGATGTTGTGGCTCGGTGATCTGCTCGTTCCACAAGCTGGCAAGAATTGACGTCACCGCCGGCTTGCAGATTTCGCAACCAATCCCGCTGCCATGGCCGGTGAGGAGTTCGTCGAAGGTTTTGATTTGCTTGATACGAACGATCTCGTAAAGGTCCTGCCTTGTATGTGCGAAGTGCTCGCATAGATCCGTGTTGATCGACTTGCCTGCAGCCTTCAACTCGCCGTTGAACAAGTCGGTCACCAGCGGCAGGCATCCGCCACAACCTGTTCCAGCCTTTGTACAGACCTTGACATCGGCGAGTGACGACAGGTCCTGATCTTGGATCGCATTGCAAATCTGTCCTTTCGTCACGTTGTTGCAGGAACAGACTTGAGCGTCGTCCGACATTGCGTCTGCACCAATCGCGACGCCTCCGCTGGCTCCAATCAACTCGGCCGGCGCGCAAGGCAGCGGATCAGTGCTCTTCGCCAGCACGGAAAGAGTGCCGTAATCAGACGCATCTCCCACCAAGATACCGCCCAACAGAATCGTGCCTTCTCGGTTAAAGAGCAGCTTCTTGTAGACGCCGGCGAATGGATCATCGTAGACCAGCGGTTGGGCAACGTCCGATGAAGCTTCGTAGTCGCCGAAACTTGCGACGTCGATACCCATCAGCTTCAACTTCGTTGACAGGTCAGTGCCGTTGAACTGTGTCTCGCGTCCCACGAGATTCCCGGCGACGGTCTCCGCCATCTCATATCCCGGAGCAACAAGGCCGTAAACCATGCCGCCGTGCAGAGCGACTTCGCCGATCGCGTAGATCGATTCGTCGGACGTCCTCAGCTGATCATCCACCAGGACGCCGCCGCGTTCACCGACTTCGACTCCGCAGTCGCGAGCCAACTCGTCGCGAGGCCGGATACCCGCCGAGACGATGATCATGTCAACGTCAAGAGATTCGTCGTCCGAAAACACCATGCGCTCGACGCAGCCGTTGCCTTGGATCTCCTTGGTGACTTTGTTCAGATGCACCTTGACTCCCAGGTCTTCGATCTTCCGAACCAAGAGTCTGGAACCAGCATCATCGATTTGCCGGGGCATTAACCGCGGCGCGAATTCGATCACGTGCGTTTCGAGACCGAGATCGTAAGCTGCTTTCGCCGCTTCAAGCCCGAGCAAGCCACCACCGATCACAGCGGCACGCTCCACGTGTTTGCCGTAGGCGATTGCCGGCTCCGATGGAGGGAGAGGCCGGAGGATGTCCGGCTTGGCGACGCGGTAGTTCAAATGCAGCGAAAGACAACTAATGTGTCTGAACATCCGCCTCGAACCACGCATCAAACGATGCCCCGACAAACTCCCAGCGGATTCTCAGCGACTGCGCCCACTATCGCGCGGCAACCTTCTCAGGTTGGAGATAGTCCTCCAAAGTCACTCTTTGGAAGCCGACTTGATACCCGGCGGCATCGTTGATCCGGCGCCGATCCGTGTTGGTTAGCTGCCAAGCCACGATGTGCTTACTGCGTAGTTCTTGTCGCCTGCGCCGTAACTTGTCGATGACCACCGTCCGCGTGATTGTCTCCGGCAACCATTGCCGGCTTGCCAACTCGCGATTCAGCTGCAGTCGCCCGAATGGCGGCAAATTGCCCGGACGCATGGCATTGAGTTGAGCGTACCAATCTGCAAACTCACGATAACGCGTGACCGCATCTGGCTGCTGCGTCTCTCTCGCGGACACGATATATGTAACACGTTCACTCGTGAGCGCGACCGTCTTAGCTTTATTGTCCGACTGTGTCTGGAAGTCTAACGCTACGGCTCCGTTCCTTTTCTCTAACGCAATCTTCCTGATTCTGACCGTAAATCGCAATAGCGTGTCCGTGCTGACCTCCGTTCGTATCTTCCTCGTCAGGTCCATCAGCACAATGCTGCTCTTCTGCGTATTGAGGATGGTTACTTCCCGTATGGCCAACTCGTCCGCGCTACCCAACGCGAAATCGTAGACCAGATTTCCAGTGAAGAGTGTCAAATTCTGAGCGACAGGTTTCGGTTCCTTACCGACAACCACATCCGTCTCCATGCGAAAGTCTTGAGCTGCGGTTGTCGTCGCGATCATGAGCGGGATAGCCACTGCTAGCATACGTGGGATCTGCATTTTTTGGCCTCGTCCGATTTCGGGATTCCGGCGGAATATCGGCGCGGACAGTAGACGAGAAGCTGCTTCACGTCTACGGCAATCGGCGGGCGCAGATTTTCGGAATCGCCTGAGATTCTCGCCGCTTTCGCGCGCGTTGTAACAATTCAGTTGGCCCGATATATATGCAAACGCCGAGAATAGGTACGCCGACAGAAGACAAACAGCGGAGACTGAGATGACGAACGTACAACGGATTCTGGTGACAGGTGGCGCGGGCTTCCTGGGCTCGCACATCTGCGACCGCCTGGTCGAAGCAGGTCACGACGTGATTTGCCTCGATAATTTCTTCACTAGTCAGAAAACCAACGTGACTCACCTGCTCGATAAACCGAACTTCGAGTTGATTCGGCATGACGTCACGATGCCGGTTTGGTTGGAGGTGGATCAGATCTACAACATGGCTTGCCCAGCGGCGCCGGGGCACTACCAATACAATCCGATCAAGACCATGAAGACGTCGGTCTTGGGCGCGATCAATATGCTGGGCATGGCTCTCCGCTGTCGAGCCCGCATCCTGCAAGCATCCACGAGCGAAGTCTATGGCGACCCCGAAGTTCATCCGCAACCTGAATCGTACCGCGGCAGTGTGAATCCGATTGGCCCTCGAGCATGTTATGACGAAGGTAAACGCGCGGCTGAAACACTCTTTATGGACTATCAGCGAATGAACGCAGTCGATGTCCGTGTCATTCGCATCTTCAATACCTATGGTCCGCGAATGCATCCCTACGACGGGCGGGTTGTCTCGAACTTTATCCGCCAAGCACTCGCGAGGGAAGACATCACGCTTTACGGCGATGGGTCGCAAACACGTTCATTCTGCTACTGCGACGATCTGGTCGAAGGAATCATCCGCATGATGAACGGCCCGGACGATCTTTCAGGACCCGTCAATCTTGGAAATCCCGACGAGTTTACGATCCGTGAATTGGCAGAGCTGACGATCGAATTGACGGGCGCGAAGTCCAAGATCATCAACGAGCCTCTTCCGGCAGATGATCCAACTCGCCGCCGCCCCGACATCACACTGGCCAAGGATCGCCTCGATTGGGAGCCGGAGGTCAAGCTACGTGATGGGCTCGCCAAGACGATCGAATCGTTCCAGTCGATCGATCTCTCTGCCTACCGGCCGCCGACGCCAAATTACTGATCGCGGTCAACGAAGGCCGGCCGCGATCGACTCCAGAGCCAAGCCGGGCCTAAGTTCCCTGCTCGCCACCTGGATTGCAACCATCGAGTCTACTCTTTGTCCTACACTTCTGTAGCCAAAACACTGGCGCGCGTCCGATGCGGGTCATTGGGACTGTGACAGTTTCGCCAGTCACATCGGTAACACAACGAGCGTAGGGCCGATGAAGAGAATCTTCCCAAACTGGCGTTTTCTATGTCTGCTGGTCGGATTGACCGTTCTTGTAGCGATCAAGGAATCCCAGGATTCGCAAGCCACGGCCAGAATCAAGCGAAGGCGACCAAGGCCGTCCGTGGTGGAGTTAGTTGTCATCCCGCGCGTCGCTGGCCTCCAAAGGAGCCCTTCGATGACTTGCCGACCGACGTCGCCCGCGAACACGTCCAGATGGTGTCTTCGTCGCGAGATGAGTATTCGATTGACTTTCGAGAGAACATTGATGGGGCGATGACGAGAGCACCGATCGGGTATGCGGCCTTCAAGCAAGGCTGGCAACCTAATCGATCGGTGCAGATTGAGAACGTAGGCACGACTGACGTGCACAACCCCTGGCTGACTGTTAATGGCCGCCGGAACTGGCGAACGCTCGAGTCAATCGTTGCTGAAGCGGCTCGCGGCGCTGAAACCGATCCCGAGAGAGCGCGGGCAATCTGGGAGTTTGCTCGAAAGCATCGCTTTCATGCCTGTACGTGGGACAACGAGTGCAGCGACGCGATCAAGGCGCTGAACGTTTACGGTTACACGCTTTGCGGCAATCAGGCCTTGATGTTGGATGACCTGTGGACAGCTGCTGGCTTGCAGACACGGCGTGCTTTCCCTCGTGACCATGTTGTCGGCGAGGTCTTCTACGATGGTGGATATCACTTGATGGACGGTGATGAACACATCATCTTCCTGTTGAGAGACAACAAAACGATTGCTTCAGCCGAAGACATCGTGCGTGACCACGACTTGGTAAAACGCACACATACCTATGGGATCGGATCCGCGGACAGCCGCCGAATGGATGACTTCTCGGGGTCGCTGTACGGCTACGAAGGAGATCGCGGTAAGAAGTTCGAGTCGCTGACGAGGCACTAGATGGACCTCGTTCTTCGGCCAAGCGAGTCGATCGAGTTCCGCTGGGATCACATCGGAAAGCAGTATACGCCGGCCGAACAGGCTCTCCAGAACAAGACATTGATGGATCTGGGGACCTATTGTCGGGTTGGGGACGGAACGCATACAACAACCTCCGCAACGGGAAGCTGCGATACAGGCCCGACCTATCGAAAGCCGAAACCTGGCAAGCGTTCGAAGCTTCGAGCAGCGTGCGCCCCGTCGCCGAGCAAGGCCAGCTGAGTGCCGTCGATACGGCGGCAGAATCACTCGTCACTTGGCGGTTCGCAAGTCCGTACGTGTTCGTGGGTGGACTTGCAGTTGCTCGGTACGACGGAGTCGGAACAGCTGGCCTTCGCTGGCAATGCTCTCGGAATCAAAAAACATGGACAGACGTCGAAGCGGAACTGATCGGCGATGAACTCACTGCCAGTCTGGATGAGTTGTTGTCACCCCTTAGGCAACCAACGTACGAATTCTGGTTGCGGTTGCTATGGCAAGGTGACATCGCTGTGACAGGTGTAGCGTTTGACCACGACATTCAAACGGCAGCGTTAAGTGCTCCGGAACTGCAAGGCGGAAAGAACGTGATCGTCTACACAGACGACTCCGAAGAAGAACGCCAGGTGCAGATCACGCACCAGTGGATGGAGCGAAGCGATTGGCACTCGCCGACGCCTCCCAGTACAGCGATCTTTCCTGCCGACGGCTCGGTGGTGCAAGGTACAAAACTAACGTTCCGCTGGTCCCGCGCTGATGACCCCGACGGAGACGAGATAGCAGACTATCACTTCGAGCTATCCGAGTACCCGGATATGCGCTGGCCGCTCTCGCCGAACTTCGAGAAGGTCATCTCTCTCACTCGTTTCGCTGGCACCGCAACCTACGAGTTGCCGTACCACGGCCTCTTGAATTCCGCAACGTCGTATTACTGGCGAGTGCGAGCAATGGACTCCGCTGGTGTGTGGGGAGCCTGGAGCAAGACGTTTCGTTTTGAAACGCGAGCGACGGGCGTTCCTCGAGATCTTTCGTTGATCGCGACGGGTGATGGAAAGCTAGAACTGCGGTGGAACCCGAATCAACAAGGCAGCGAAGCCGTCGCGTTCAAGGTCTATGGAAGCAACGAGAGAGGCTTCTCTGTGAGTGACGATGAACAGTTGATCTTCTGCGGCCGTGGCTTCATGAAAACTATCGAAGAGTATGACGCGATCCAAGTCGAATCTGACGCCGGAGTGTTTACTAAGAACTCCGGAAACCTGTGCTCGCGAGTCGTTGATTACAGTCTGCAGGTCGTCGGACCGGATCTAACGTTGCCGAACGCGAACAAGGCGTTCTACCGCGTCGTCGCCGTCGATGCTGCGGGAAATGAAAGTGGGCCTTCAGATTATGTAGAAGTTGTCAGACCACACATCTACAATCTCGCGCCGAATGGACACGCAAGACGGCCTTATGTCTATTCGCCGCGGCTGATTCGTTCAATCGGCGATTTACGCAGCCGGAACGATTGTCGTGCCGCTTTCTGGAACGTGGAACACGTCACGTTTCATCCTGTTCGTTTACCGCCCGGGCTGAAACAGCATCCAACGACCGGAATGATCTACGGCGTCCCCAGCGATGCTGGCACGTTTGAGATTGTCTTCGACGTCTCGGTCCAGGCTTCTGATGATACCGAGCCGCTGATGAAGCGAATCCAGCAATCGGCAAGCTTCGAGTAGATCAGTCGTTCTCGTAACTCATCAAGATCTCGTCCGGCTTCAGCCCGGCGATTGACTTGAAGCCACCCTCGGCGATCGCCGCACCAAGCGACGTCACTCGGCGGAGTTCGCGGTCGGAAGGACGTCGTCCGATGAGTTCACGCGTAAGATCATCGCACAATACTTCGGCGGCGGAACGGACGACTTCGTCTTCCTGGCGAGTTGCGTACAAGGACGTGCA
The DNA here is from genome assembly GCA_002726245.1 of Planctomycetaceae bacterium. GTDB lineage: Bacteria > Planctomycetota > Planctomycetia > Pirellulales > Pirellulaceae > PBSM01. The sequence continues at coordinate 19,365 of PBSM01000232.1, forward strand.
GAGCATGACAACCAGTTTCTGTACCCGCGACGACAACTCCGACATGCGGCACTGACGGTCGGCCAACTTCAACTGGTGCTTACGCATCGTACTGCTGATCTCGAGCGGCGAGTTCTGCAATCCAGCCGCAGCGAACTCGGCATGATGCTGCAGCGACCTTGGCATTGGTGGCAGCGTTGGCCTCGGTTTGGGGAGCAGATGTTGAGCCAAGTACCATTTGCCGTAGCTCGGCAAAGCCGAACGCAGAGCCCACGCATGAGCGGGGTTGAATGGGTTCGGCTTCTTAATGCCAGCCGCGGCGAGTGCCTTGCCGATGGGCTCGAAGTACATCGTGCCGTGATGCTTCACTAGCGACTTGAAGAACGCCATGCCGAGCATCTCGCCTTCGCCCTCATAAATACAAGGTGCTAGATACTCGTGGACGTTGTCGCCGAACAAGTGGCCGTGCAGGAACGACCGGCCACCGTGCGTCTTCATGAACAGCTCGATGGCAGCTTCCTTTTGAGCTTCGCTGCCAAAGATCTTTGCGACGATACACTCCATCTCGCCGCGATAACCTTCATCGATCAATGTCGAGCACCAGGCAACAAGTGCGTCGCACGCGACAATCAGACCCGCGAGTCGTCCCAGTCTCCGTTGGACGAGCTCTCGTGCGGAGATTGCTTCTCCGTACGTCTTCCGGAAATGTGCCCACGGGATCATGCTCGCCATCATCAATCGCATCGTGCCAGCCGCATTGGCGCACAACGCGACACGGCCGAGGTTTAGCCCGTGATAGGCGATCGTTAGCCCGTTGCCTTTAACGGGATTGAGCATATTCTCAGCCGGCACTTTGAAGTTATTGAAGATGATCCCGAGATTGTACGTGTGCTTAAGTGCATACAATCCATACTTGCGGAGTTGGAACTCGTCGTTCTCTTCGGGCGGTAGATCGCAGACCAAGACGGCGGGCTTGCCTTCGATCAAACACACCAGCCCGATCGTTCGGCCCGGAACGACGTTCGTGATGAATAGCTTCTCGCCGTTGACGACATAGTGGTCGCCATCAAGCTTGGCAGTCGTCTTCATCGCGGTCAGGTCGGATCCCGCGCCGGGTTCGGTCAACGCGAAGGCGGACAACTTCTCGCCGCTGCCGAGTCCCGGTAGGAAGCGTTGCTTCTGTTCGGGCGTTCCAAAGGTACGCACCGGATCGACAGCACCGATACAGCCGTGAACGGAAGCCAGTCCAGCAATCGTCGGATCGGCCATCGCCATCCGAGTAAGAAACGGCGCGAAACTGCGAAACGGCGCGGCGCTGCCACCGAATTCTCCATCGACGAGCAGACCCCAATACCTGGCATCTCCGAGTTCGCGCAAGACCTGTTCGCTGATCTTGCCTTCATCATTCATGACCGTCCCGGCTGCACGATGCCGATGAACGACCGCAATCGAATTGTCCATCACCTTGGCGATGTCGCCCGGTGTGTCCTCGTCTTTCGCTTCGAACAACTCCACCGGCAAGCCACTGTCCCAAATAGCCCGGTGCGCCGGACTGTTGATCGTCTGATACTGCGAACTGAACAATGACTCGACCTGATCGTCGGCCTTGTCAATCGCTCCGGTCCGGCGAGCCTCTTCTTCGCTCTTTCCTCCCAGCTTCAATGCGGTCTCCGCAAAGGAAGCTTGGTCGTCGGTGACGGTAGGATCACTCGCGGGCGCGTCTGGACCTTGAACTGCCATGTTGCACCTCCTCAACTAGAATAGAGAAACCGGCTCGTCCATGAATGATATCGCTCGACCGAAGAGTGAGCGGCCAGACGAAACAGCCCCGCAACCGACGCGGCTGCGCCAAGCGAACCGATCTTGCGGGTTGTGACGCGGATACGCTTCAACTTTCGTCGTACATGGCATCGATCAGAGATCGACACTTGGCAACGATCTGTTCGCGCCGCAACGTAAGCTTGGGTGTCAGCTCGCCACTCTCGACCGTAAATCCTCGGTCCATCAGCGTGAACTTGCGAACTTGCTCGTAAGGAGACACAGATTGCAGGCAGTCAGCGATCCGTTCACCGAAGAGTTTGAGAACGTCGTTATGCTTGAGTGCGGCGGCAGCCGACATGACAGCGATTTTTCTCGCATCAATCTCCCGTCGCAGACCTTCGGGATCGGGGACAATCAGAGCTGACAGAAACTTCTTGTCGTCGCCCAGCACCACGGCTTGCAGAATGAGCGGATCTTCGGTGAGCAGTGATTCAAGATAAACCGGCGCGATGTTCTTGCCTCCAGAAGTTACGATCAGTTCCTTCTTTCGGCCGGTAATGAACAGGAACCCATCGTCATCAATCTTCCCCAGGTCGCCGGTGTGTAACCAGCCGCCTCGCAGAAGTTCCGTCGTTGCCGCGTCGTCCTTGTAGTAACCGCTCATCACGTGCGGCCCGCGAGTCAGGATCTCTCCGTCGTCGGCAATCTTCACTTCGACATCGGGAATGGTACGACCTACTGCTCCGCGTTTGACTTGAGTCGGACTTGATAGCGTGATCACAGGCGATGATTCCGTTAGGCCATAACCCTGCAGCAGTGGAACGTCTCGTTCGGTGTAGAAATCAAACACGTGATCCGGTAACGCCGCGCCACCGGAACAACACATTCGTATCCGACCGCCCAGGATGTCTCGCAACGCCTCTGGATCGTCGGCCTTACCCGCTTCGGTCAACGCGCGCATAACCTTATCAAAGAAGTACGGTACGCCATTCAAGATCGTGGGCCTGATCGCGGCGCAATCTGCCACGACCGTCTCGCGAGACTCCGCGAGAGCCAGTTGTGCTCCGGTCGCGATCGAGGTGTAAAGGTCGCACGTTCGCGCGAAGATATGGCTTAGCGGCAGGAAGTTCAGTCGTAGGTCATCGCCTTCCAAGCCGAAGGCATCGACGGTCCCCAGCGTGTTCGAAACAAGATTCCGATGAGTCAGCATGACGCCTTTCGGTTCACCCGTCGTGCCAGACGTATAGAGGATCGTAGCCAACGAGTCGCCGTTCAGATGCGCCAGGCTGGCGTCCTGCAAGCGTTGTGCCGTGGCAGGGTCGCAATCGGCACGTGCCTCCCAAAACCACTCGACCGGGCGGCTACCAGGAGCAGCCTGGCACTCCTCGAAGGAGAAGACTCGCAGGTCGTCCGGCAATACATCGCTGGTTGCAAACAATTTGCCGGCTTGCTCGGCGTTGGACAACAGCATCATCCTGGCACCACTGTCGCGAACCTGATAGGCAACTTGTTCGCCCGTCAGCGGCGCGTGGATGGGAACGTGAATCGCTCTCGCCAGATGAATCGCCAGATCAACGATGATCCATTCGTAACGGTTCTCGGAGAGTTGCACGACACGATCGCCGGGCTGAACGCCGCAGCGTTCGAGCCACGCGGCAGTGCGATAGACATCCTGGCTGACTTCGTTCCAGGTGAGCGACGTCCACTCGCCACGCTTGATCCACAGCGCGGGCGCTGTTTCACTACTTCGGACGCGGTCCACGAACAGATCGACGATTGTCTCAGCCGTGGATGTGCTCATGAGAAGATAGTCGTGCAGACTCCGAAGCGAATCACGCTCGCTGAAAACGGTTTCTGCTACCGTGTTCCATCACTCGAACGCAGGATCAACGATACTTCTGTCCTTTGACAAAGAACTCGTAGCCATCGTCGGTGCTGGAGCGTATCCCGAAGATCGTCTTGAGGATTCCTTCGATAGGACGAACTCCAGCATGTTCGGCTTCCAGGTTTGCCAGCATCTCTTCGATCTTCGCTGGGTAAAACTGCAACAGTATTCGTCGATCAACGCTAATGCCGGCTCTCTGTAAAAGTGTGCTGTCGAACTTCTTTAACGGCCCGTTTCGCCAAGTCATGTAGAGACGTATGTCCTCAATGCCCGGAGCATCGCGCACCATCGGTGAAGGAGCAGTAAAGCCTGAGGCATAGTCCACGTTCTTTCTGCCACCCCCAGCCGCACCGAGTTCGATTCCGAAGTGATCGAGTTGTTTGGCATAGGCATCAATGCTGTCCGCTGCATATCGAATCTCCCATCGCTCCCAGCGTGAGATCTCATCGCTGTCGTCGTTGCCGGATAACGGTCCCACCTGCCGACCGTCCTCTTGAACGCCCGAGCCTCCACCGACGTTCAGATTGGTGACTGCAGCCACTGCTTCAGCCATCCTTGCCGAGAACAACGCTGACGTTTGAATTAGGGGCACGCCAGGCAACTCGCTGGCATCTGGCATTTCGAATTCGCTAGGAGGTAGCTCGTAGCCGCCGGACTCGACCAGTTCCGGTTGATACACGATGACAACTTCGTCCTTCTCTTTCGGAGCTGCCCAGAACCCGAACAGCAACAGGACGACCGTGCCGACCAAAGTCAACATTGCCACCAGCAAACTTGCCACGCGGTCATGCGCCGTCGGCCGCAAGTTGTCTCCCGGATATTGTCGTCTGACTTGGAAGTAACCCAAGCTTCACCTCCACGCTTCTTTGTCCCACAGCTTCATCCATCTTACCGACTGAAGCGCGAATTACCAAACGCGACGAGACGTCAGACCCGCTCAAAGACGGTCGCGATTCCCTGGCCGGCTCCGATGCACATGGTGGCGAACCCGAGAGTTGCTTCGCGGGAGACCATGGCGTGAATGAGCGTAGTCGCGATCCGTGCACCGCTCGCACCGAGTGGATGTCCGATGGCTATGGCTCCGCCACGCACGTTGACTCTTTCGGGATCGAGCTTGGCCATCCGGATACAAGCGAGTGATTGCGAGGCGAAGGCTTCATTGAGTTCGATGATATCGATGTCGGGCAGATCCAACTTGGCTCGTGACAGAGCCTTCGCGATGGCCGGGACGGGCCCCGTCCCCATGACGCACGGTTCGACTCCGGCCACCGCTGTCGATCTGATTCGGACGAGCGGCTTCAGGCCGAGCGACTTCGCTTTCTCTTCCGACATAGCGAGCATCGCCGCGGCACCGTCGTTCAATGGCGAGCTATTGCCAGCCGTCACTGTTCCCATCTTCGGCATGAAAGCGGGAGCCAACGCTCCGAGAGCGTCGAGGCTCGTGTCCGCGCGCACGCACTGATCGGTTTCGGCGAGAATACGGTTTCCGCCCTCGTCACGTCCATATATCGGAACGATCTCGTTCTTGAAGTCGCCGGCGGCGTGGGCTGCCGCGGCTCGTTGATGGCTGGCCAGTGCGAAAGCGTCTTGATCGTCTCTCGATATACCTTGCGTTTGTGCCAGAAACTCCGCCGTCACACCCATCATCAGCGCGCCCTTGCTGGTTCGATGGAAGAGGCGTGGATTGAGATCCAAGCCGTGGTCCATCGGCAGATGTTGCATATGCTCCAAGCCGCCAACCACGTGGACATCCTCGAAGCCAGCCATGATGGAATGCGCCGCTTGGTTCAGCGCTTGTAAGCTGCTTCCGCAGAGACGGTTGATCGTCGCTCCGCCTGCTTCGATGGCGAGTCCCGACATCAGGCCGACCATTCTGCCAACATTCAGCCCTTGCTCCATGGTCTGGTTCGTATTCCCGAACAGGACGTCTTCGATCTCAGACGGAGCGATACCAGTACGTTCGACCAGCGCCTTGACACACGCAACTGCCAGGTCGTCGCCGCGAACATCGCGGAAGTAGCCTCGGTCCTTGTGCGCTCGACCAATGGGCGTCCGAACACAGTCAACCACAACAGCGGTTTTCATAACATTGCTCCGATCAAGCTCCGCTTCACGCGGCCGCCGAGTAAAACTTCGAGCCACTCGCCGCCATTTCCGTCAGCAAAGCAGTCGGTTCCATCCGGGGGCCAACTTCTTGCAGCGGCTTCAGCATCTCTAGAATCGTTGCCGCTCCGACGGTGTCGGCCCAGAACATCAGCCCGCCCTTGAATGGCGGGAACCCAAGCCCGAAGATCAAGCTCAGATCGATATCCCGCGGATCGCGTACAATCTTGTCCTCCAAGACACGCGTCGCTTCAAGCAGCATCGGGAGGAACAAGCGAGGAGTGATCTGCTCGCCCGTGAACTCGCCTTGCTGGCGAATGTAAGGAGCAATCACTTGGGCTAACGAGGGGTCTGGCTCGGGCCGCTGCTTCCGGTTTTGGTAGGAATAGAAGCCGACGCCGGTCTTGCGTCCCAGACGCTTGGCTTTCACCATCGCCGGCAACAAGGGCGACGCGACGATTCGCTCGGGGAATGCTTCCCACATGGTCCGTCCAGCGTAGACAGCGGTATCGAGGCCTGCCAAGTCGTACAGCTCGATCGGTCCCATCGGCATGCCAAAGGCTTTGGCCGCGCGCTCGATTGCTTTGATCTCGGCACCCTCCGACAGCAGCTCCAAGGCTTCGTTCATGTACGGCAGTAACAGCCGATTGACGAGGAAGCCCGGGCCATCGTTCACAACCACCGGCATCTTGCCGATCCGTTTGGCGTACGCAACCGCGGTCGCAATCGTCTCATCGGCCGTTTGCTCTCCGCGAATGACCTCGACCAACTTCATTCGGCGCACCGGATTGAAGAAGTGGATTCCGCAGAACCTCTCCGGGTGAGCAAGACCCGTCGCTAGTTGCGTGATTGGTATCGTCGAAGTGTTCGATGCCAAGATCGCGCCCGGGGCGAGAAGCGGCTCGATTCTCGCGAAGAGCTTCTTCTTCACATCCCCGTTCTCGACGATCGCTTCGATCACGAGATCGTTCTCGGCCAACTCGGAATCGCTCGTGGTCAGGTTCAGCAATGGAGCGAGTTCAAGAGTACGCTCGACGTTCGGGCCTTTCAATTTGCGGTCGAACGCAGCTTCTTCGAGTGTTGTGCGACCGCCGCGCGCGAGCGCGTCGTGAGCGGCGTCCGTCAACGTTAGTGGAATGCCGCGTTTGATGTTGGCTGCGGAGATGCCGCTGCCCATGATTCCCGAGCCGATGACCGCAACGCGGTTGACTTTACGAGAAGAAACACCTGACCGCTCGATGCCCGAATCCTTCTTGTTGCGATCTGTCAGGAAAAAGACGTTCAGCAGCGACGCGTTGACGGGCGTTCCAAACAGCTTCACCATCCGCTCGGCTTCCATCTGACAAGCAGGTTCGGCCGATGCCATCGAAGATTCGAGCATTAACTCAAGAGCTGCTTGCGGAGCCGGATACTGTCCCTTGGTCTGTTGCCCAATCAGCGCGGATGCGGTGACGCCCAGAAAGCCCAGCTCCGTTTCCGGGATCTCGATCGGTTGGCTCCACACCTTGCGGTCGTCCAGGTAGTCTTGGTGGGTTTGCTCGCTTCGAACTAGGTTGATCGCGGCGCTCATTAATTGCTCGACAGACACGATGTCGGCCGCCCAACCCATGTCGAATGCGGCACGACCGTCGATCGATTCACCACTTGTAATCATCTCGACGGCATTGGCCAACCCGACGATTCGCGGTCCTCGAACCGTACCACCCCAACCGGGGAAGAGCCCCAGTTTGACCTCTGGAAAGCCAAACTCCGTTTTTGGGTTGTCGCTCATGATGCGACGGTCGCACCAACTGGCGAACTCCGCCCCGCCGCCAACACAGATCCCGTCGATCGCGGCAACGGTGACGAAGGGTGTCTTCGAGAGCCGAGCAAACAGGTCCTGTCCGCGCCGACACAACGCGACCACGTGTTCTTCGTCAACGTCCAGTGACTCGACGAACTCCCGTAGGTCGGCACCGGCGATGAAGATTCCTGGCTTCCCCGAGATGATGATCAAGCCCGCGAGTTCTTGCTTCTCTAACTCGTCCAGGTGCGTCGAGAGTTCGTCGAGCACCGACCGAGAGAGCACATTCGCGCCTTTGTCAGGTGTGTCGAACGTCAACAAGGCGATGTCCGGTTCGGGCATCGAAAGCTGGATGGTCTGTGCGGACATGAGCGGACACCTAGATCCTTGAATCTGCGATCGGCTAGTGCAGGGAATGCTAGTACTTCGTCTCGACTTAGCTTTCGGGTAGGCCGTAGCGAAAGTCGCCAAGACTTTCGGCCAATACCGGGAAGAGC
>PBSM01000233.1 GCA_002726245.1 Planctomycetaceae bacterium
CAAGACTTTCGGCCAATACCGGGAAGAGCCGAAGCTCTTGGCGAGCTTCGCTACCCGAAAACTGAGCTGCGACGGAATACTAGGAGCGAACGACCGCGTATGACCCGAAACAGGAGAACGGCCCTATTTGCCCTGGCTTACAAAATATCTAACAATCGTTATTCTTTCCCAAATTACGGCAGTTTCTCTGCTTTCTCACATTAACTCTAAAGCACGGAATGCACTCGTGCGGGGGGATTATGGTGAGATCATCAGGTTTCTTTGCCGCAACGGCTTGTGTTTTCTCGATACTCGCTTTATCCGTCGGTACCCACAGACCAATGTAAAGCAAGGGCCTGACCGTGCGCCAAAACCACTGCGCACGAAAAACACGACTTCGGACTGTCCGAAGCCGCGGGGTGGCCTAATTGCCATCCTCGAAAGCTGCATCAAACGCGCGGCCACTGGGAGCGAAGTCGAGCTTCTTCGTAAACTGGCAGGCTTCGCGAGCACCGAACTCGCGTTCCATGCCACAGTCTTCCCACTCAATCGATAGCGGGCCGTCATAGCCGACGTCGTTCAGAGCGCGGATGATCTCTTCAAAGTTCACCGTGCCACGCCCGGGACTGCGGAAGTCCCAGCCACGACGAGCATCGCCGAACTTCAAGTGACTGGCGTTGATACCCGACCTGCCGTTCAACGTCACGATCGCGTCTTTGACGTGACAGTGATAGATACGATCCGGGAACGCACGGATGAACTCGACCGAATCGACTCCTTGCCAGTGCAGGTGGCTGGGATCGAAATTGAAGCCGAACTCCTCGCGATGACCGATCGCTTCCAAAGCTCGCTCGGCCGTATGGATATCGAAGGCGATCTCCGTCGGATGCACTTCCAACGCGAAACGGATACCACACTCGCCGAAAACGTCCAAGATCGGATTCCATCGCTCCGCAAAGAGTTTGAAGCCGTCGTCGATCATGTGGCCGGGTGTTGGCGGGAAGTCATAAATCAAGTGCCAAATGCTCGATCCAGTGAAGCCGTTCACAACGTCCACGCCAAACCTTTGGGCGGCGCGAGCAGTGTTCTTCATCTCTTCGATGGCACGCTCGTTGACACCGGCAGGCTCACCGTCGCCCCAGACATAATCCGGGATGATCGCTTTGTGGCGTTTGTCGATGTTGTCACAAACCGCTTGTCCGACCAGATGCCCGCTGATCGCGTGGCACTGCAGGTCGTGTTGGTCGAGCAACTCGCGTTTCTTAGCGCAGTAGTTGTCGTCAGCAAGCGCCTTGTCAACTTCGAAGTGATCGCCCCAGCAAGCCAGTTCGATGCCGTCGTATCCGAACTCCTTCGTCTTGCGTGCTATCTCCTCGATCGGCAAATCCGCCCATTGGCCCGTGAACAAGGTTACGGGTCGTGCCATACTCAACTCCTTCGCGTGAACAATTACAGATGAACGAACGACCGAGTACCCGGCCTAAGCACACAGTCGAATCGGCTATTCTGCCGTCTTGCACCGTGCTACGCAACCAGTCGAATCGCGTCGGAGCGTAATAAAGGACCCCTTGCCCGGCACCGAAAACCGTTTGTGTACAAGCACTTCTGTTCAATCGATCGAATCTGGCGGATGCGACGGGCGGGCTGTTCCCTAGCGAGTGCTATAATCGAGCAGTAGAGGGCTCTTCACCACCGGACTTCGAATGATGACGCGAAAGGCTTGGGTCGTCTTCTTGGCATTGGCTTGCCCGCAACTCGCGGGGGCCGCGCCGCGTGTTACGTTCGAGCTCGTGACGGAAGCTGGTTTCCCGTTTGGGGGCGAGCAACGATGGGTCAACGTCCTCAAAGATCTGGACCAATCAGGTATTCGCATCCGTACGGGACGCGTCGGTGATAAGACCGGGGTGACGAATCGAGGTACCGCAGCTACTCCCTCCTACCACGTCGTCGGAATTCTGTCGGCCGCCAACAAGTTAGAGCTAACTGGCGCCGTGTTTTCGCTCACCGATGGCGCGAAGATAGCCCAATGGTTCGAGAAGCTGCGCGAGGGAGGCGTTGCCGGTCTGACGGCTCAGCGTGCTGCCTTCGGCCTGACTCCGGATCAACTCGTCGCCTTCCACGATGCCTTGTCGAAACCGATCGCGTTTAAAACAAAGGGCGCGCGCGCCGGCGATGTCGCGCGCAAGATCGTCAACGGCTTGCCGGTTCCGTTCAGCGTGACGAATCAGGCTCGCCGAGGCTTTTCACGTAACGAGGCCATTTTGGATGAGCTGAGTGGCCTGAGCGCTGGTACGGCCCTTGCCGCGACGATTCGGCCACTGGGGCTTGTCATGTCGCCTCAGAAAGCGGCGGGAAAGATCGAACTGTTAATCTCGGATGTTCGGGAAGTCGAAGAGTCGTGGCCGGTTGGTTGGCCGCCAGAGCTTCCAGCACACAAAGCTGCCCCCGAATTGTATGAGCATCTGCCGGCTGCCGAGATTGCCGACAGACCTCTAAGCGAAGCAATCGAAGCCATCGGCAGCCGACTCGAAACGCCATTTCTCTTCGATCACAATGGCATGGCGCGCGAAGAGATCGATCCTGCGGCGAAGAAGGTTACCTTCAAACGGAGAGAACGCGTGGCGTATCTCCGAGTTCTCGACAACGTCCTGTTTCAGGCACGTTTGCGAAGTGAGGTGCGTTTGGACGAGGCGGGCAAACCGTTCTTGTGGATTTCTCCGCGAGGCTGACCCGCACAATCAGCTTACAGGATTTCCAAGACCTGCTCGGGCGGCCTTCCCAATCGGCCCTGTTTGCCTTTCACGACAATCGGACGTTCGATGATCTCGGGATGAGCCGCCATCCGGGCGATTAGTTCCTGAGGATCATCCGTCTCTTCAAGATCGAGCGCCCTATATTCCTTACGCCGTATCAGTTGCGCAGGTCGAATACCGAGCTTCTTGACCAGATCGACAAGCGTGGCCTCGTCGGGCGGCTCCTTCAGATACTCAATCACTTCCGGCTCGAGGCCGCGTTCGTGAAGCAGCGCCAATGTCTGCCGGCTCTTCGTACAACGAGGATTGTGATAAATCGTAACTTTGCTCATCGCTTCTCGAATCAATTATGGTCCCGCAACTAACTGCCAAGTTATACTGGAGCCTGCCATCGTTTGTAGCGTGGGTGGATCTGTCAGATTCACGCCGCGACGACGTTAGATGTCCGTGCGGCACGAACCAGCGAGCTATAGTGTATCAGTGGTCTATCCGTTTGTGACAGGTAGTGGATCTGCAGGTCGTCGAGCATGAAACAAGCACTCGGCATGCTCGAAACAACTGGGTTCACGCCAGCGATGGTCGCCCTGGATACAATGGACAAGACGGCTACAATCCGCGTTGTGCAGGCCGAGATCAACGACTTCCTTGGCGTTATTATCAAGCTCAAGGGGCCAGTAGACGCCGTAAAGGCCGCGATAGACGCGGGACATCATATTGCTGAGCTAATGCGCGGCAAGCCGGTTTCCAGCGTGATCAACCGGCCGGATGAAGAAGCATGGAAGGCAATCAAGAGTGACATCGAGTACAACCCGCTGATTCAACAGAATGTCGTTACCGTTCCCCAATGGACCGCTGAATCGCCTGACAAAAGTGAGGACATGACCGTGAGCAGCTCCGCTTCCTTCGCACTGGGCTTCATCGAAACGCAGGGCTTTACGGCGGTCTTCGAGGCGATCGACAATGCCTGCAAAGCTGCCAACGTGGAAGTCATCGGCAAAGAAAAGCTCGGTGGCGGATACGTCACGGTTGTCATCAAGGGCGACGTCGCCGCCGTCAATGCTGCGATCGAAGCGGGCCAAAGCAAAGTGGAAGGCCTCGGCAACTTGATCGCCGCTCATGTGATCGCCAGACCAAGTGAGTCAGTCTTAAGTCTGCTGCCAAAGTAGCCTTCACGCTCCGCGTGAGGAAAGGCGGTGCGCCGAACCACGTTCGCGTACACGAGTGCTGTTATCTTCTTGACCTCTGCTCAGTGCCGCTTTCATCACACGGAGTGTGATGGCTACATTCAAAACGGCCACCGTTTACCGAGTGTTTTTTGTTGCGTCTCGGTTAACTGCTTGATGCCTCGTCGAGCAAGCTTCAGCAGCGCGTCAAGATCATCGTCACCAAACGTCGCCTCTTCGCCGGTGCCTTGAATCTCAATAAAGCGGCCGCCTCCCGTCATCACGACATTCATATCGACGTCAGCAGCGAAGTCCTGCTCATAGTCTAGGTCCAACGTCGGCTTGCCGTTCACGATCCCACAACTGATCGCCGCTACACTATCTCGAAGCGGGAACTTCTTTGGATCTGGAAGCTGTTGCTGGATGCTGCGAATTGCATCGACCAAGGCAATGAAGCCGCCGGTGATACTAGCGGTGCGCGTCCCGCCGTCGGCGTCCATTACATCGCAATCGACGGTAATCAACTGTTCACCCAAGGCTGCCAGGTCGGCAACCGCGCGAAAGCTGCGAGCGATCAAACGTTGGATCTCTGTGGTCCGCCCGTCCATCTTGCCACCCCGTTCGCGTTTCTTGCGCGGAGTGGTGCTGTTGGGCAACATGTTGTATTCCGCCGTGATCCAGCCTTTCCCTTTGCCTGCCAACCACGGCGGAACGTCCGACTGAACACTGGCTGTACACAAAACGGTCGTGTTGCCTGACTGATAGAGAATGCTGCCCGGGGCCGTTCGGGTAAATCGGCGTTTCACTTTGATCGGCCGAAGTTCGTTGGAGCGTCGTGTCACGGTATTCCTCTTCTAGTTGTTTCGGGCCTCAAACGTGAGACGCGACCACAGCCGCATCGCGAGGGCGATGTCCTAACCCAGAATGCCCGAGTTGGGCTTGGTATTGTGCGGATCATGTGACGACTCTGCGACCGCCCAATGAATCGAGAGCAATCGGGGCGACGGCTTTTGCGTCAGCTCAATCCCGCGATCGGCGCGGCGTGATAGATGTGGCTGGGGCGGTCGATGTGGTCGTACCATGCAGCGGTTGGTGGAATGCCCAGTGTTTCGTAAATTGTTGCGGCTAGATTTTCGGGCCTTTGAGGTTTGTCCGATGGATAGGCACAGATCTTGTCGGAAGCGCCGATCACATTTCCGCCCTGTACGCCTCCGCCGGCAAAGAAAACGCTTTGGACGGCTCCCCAATGGTCGCGGCCCGGCAGCTTGTAATGCTTTGGCAACAGGCTGATCTTTGGCGTGCGGCCAAACTCGCCGGCCATCACGATCAGCGTGTTATCCAGCATGCCTGATTCGTTCAGATCGTCGAGCAAAGCAGAGACACCTCGATCCGTCGGCGGGAACAACTTGTCTTTTAGGTGTGGGAAGATGTTGCCGTGAGTGTCCCAAGTCTCGTCGTTTCCAAGATTCACCTGCACCAGATTCACACCTGACTCGACCAACCGTTTCGCCATCAGCAGCGACCAGCCAAACGAATTCTTCCCGTATCGTTCTTGAATGCGTTCGTCGGCGTTGGTGACATCCAATGCCTGCTGGACGGCACGGTCTGTCAGCAGCGACACAACTCCTTGTCGAAAGCGATCGAATTGCTGCGTCGCTGCAGCTTGTTCAAGTCGCTGGCGTTGTTCGGAGAGTTGATTAGACAGATGTATGCGGCTCTTGAAGCGAGGATCCGTCAACCCGTGCGGCAGTTGCAAGTTTGGTGCTCGAAAAACCCGCTTGTCTTCGTTGCCGCGCTGTTGATGATCGAACTGATATTCCGGAAAAGCTCCGTACGAAGTCGTGTGATAAGGAGACGCTTCAATGAACCAAGGATTTCGGTGTTCGCCCATTATGCCAGCGAACTGGCCTGGAATGACCCGGCCTGAATTGTGAACCAACTTTTCTGGCAACACTACCGAACGTGGCAGGTTGCCACGAGGTTCTGTTGCGGCGTTCGCAATCGCGGCGATGCTGGGCCAATCCGTGTCTTGCGGTTTGCTGCCGCTGAAGCCACGCGGCGCGTCGCTTCGACCAGTTAACATGATGTGATGACCGAGCGAATGGTCGTTGCAACCATGTGTGACCGACCGACACAACGCCCATAAGTCGCTCCGCTGAGCAAGCATCGGAAGGTGCTCACAGATCCGCAGCCCCGGTGTCTTCGTGTCGATCGGGTTGAACTCGCCTCGCATGTCATCCGGCGCATCGGGCTTCATATCGAAGCTGTCCTGCTGAGCCAGCCCACCCGACAGGAAGATGTAGATGACCGACTTTTCGCTGCTCGCGAGTTCGCCATTTGCACCTTGCGCACGCAACGCCTGAACGTGGTTCATCCCGAGACCGAGCAGACCTACAGCACCCGCTTGAATCGCGGTTCGACGCGCGATTTGTGGATGTTGTAACGCGTGGTTTGGATCGGCCATCAATCGACTCCCATCAATCAGTTCTGATGTGTTAGTTTACGCGAGGTGCCATGTCTCCGCAATTGTTTCCTTCTGAAGGCGAGAGGGCAAACCGCTGATGGACGCTAAATGAACGCTGATAAGGGGCACTTCTATTTGCGTTCATACCGTCCATCAGCGGTTCATCCTCTTCAAGCAGACACTATGATAAGACGAAGCCCATCCTTCATGGAGTTTGAAATGAGCAGACGCCGCATTCTTACCGTTCTCTACATCACTTCCGCATTGTGCGCGTTCGGTGTTCAGGCCCCCGCTCAGCCAAACGCTTTCGAATCGGATTGGAAGAACACGCCCGATCGCGTTTGGATCGCGCCTGAGTTCTGGGCCAATCCGATGGAGGATTGGCGAGTTGCGGATGGTCGGTTGGAATGCATTCGCGGCGGCGGTGGGCGCAGCGTTCATGTGTTAACGCGGCAAATTGGCGCAGCGGTTGGCGAAATGCAAACATCTGTCGTGGTGGGATTGCTCGACAAGGGCAGGCAACCGGCTAATGCGGGGTTCCTCATTGGAGTTACGGACGAGATCGACGACTATCGAGCTCGATTGCTGCGTGGCAGGGGAACATTCGCCGGGATCAGTTCCGAAGGTGAATTGGTTCTTGCCAACAAACGCAAGACATTGGTAGGACTCGCGGATCGTGACGCGGTTGAGCTACATGTTCTCGTGCAGCAGACTTCAGAGTTCCTGGCCACGATTACTCTGGCAGCTCGGGCTCCCGAGACGCACGACTTGCTTGGCAAAGTCGAAGGCCTGTTCCGACGAGATCCGATCCAAGGCAACATCGCGCTGGCTCACAATCACGGGCTGCAAGGCCGCGTGGCGAATCGTGCTCGGTATTGGTTTCGCGATTGGAAGATGAGTGGTGACAAGCTGGAGTCGCATGACAAGCAAACGTTCGGCCCGATCTTGTGGGCCATGCACACGCTGAGTAACTCACGAGGCGACGACGGCTATGTACTGAAGATGACGGCGCAAATGCCTCCACTTGGAAAGAACTGTCCGCGAGTCTTCTTGCAGTTGCAACGAGATGGCGAGTGGACGACCATCCAACATCAGCCGATCGAGTCGCTTTCCCGAACGGTGACGTTCCGCGTGACGAAATGGGACGCCTCGAAGGACGTGCCTTACCGCATCAGGTATCAACTCATTGGTAAGGACCGCTCGATCGCGGAGCACTTCTGGGAGGGAACGGTTCGCAAGGATCCGATCGACCGCGATCTTGTTGTCGCTGGCTTCACGGGCAATACCGACAGCGGCTTTCCGAACGTCGAAGTGGCTCGCAACGTCGCAATTCAGAATCCCGATGTGCTGTTCTTTTCGGGTGATCAGATCTACGAAAGCGTTGGCGGGTTTGGGATTATTCGCAGCCCGGTCGAACCGGCCGTGCTCAACTATCTCCGCAAGTGGTATCTGCTCGGCTTCGCCTTTCGCGATCTGATGCGCGATCGGCCCACGATTTGCCTGCCGGACGATCACGATGTGTATCAGGGAAATATTTGGGGCAATGGAGGTAATTCTGTTCCCAGCATGAAGGAGCATCCACAAGGTGGCTATGCACAGCACGTTGATTTCGTGAATGCCGTGCATCGAACGCAGTGCTCCCATCATCCTGACCTCTTCGACGCGACTCCGATCAAGCAAGACATGTCGGTCTTCTACGGCGACATGGTTTATGGCCGAGTCGGCTTCGCGATCATCGGCGATCGGATGTTCAAGTCCGGGCCGACGAATGTGGCTGACTGGCCCGGCCGGCCCGATCATCAGACGGACCCGAAGTACGATGTCGGCAAGCTCGACAAGCCAGGTTTGCAGTTGCTCGGCGAACGGCAGGAGAAGTTCCTCGAAGCGTGGGGGCAAGATTGGCGCGGAGCCGATATGAAGTGTGTTCTCTCAGCCACGATCTTCTGCAACCTCGCGAATTATCACGGGGGCAATCAACAGTTTGTCTTCGCCGATCTCGATTCCAATGGATGGCCGCAAAGCGGCCGGAATCGCGCGCTGGATCTAATGCGAAAGTGCTTCGCCTTTCACTACGCCGGCGATCAACACCTGCCTTCAATCGTCCACCACGGAGTCGATGAACACGGCGACGCAGGCTTCTCGTTCTGCGTCCCTTCGATCGCGGCCGGGTATCCAAGATCTTGGCGGCCCGACAAGGAAGGACGCCCCGTCAAGAACCGCGAGAACCCAAATCTGGCAAACACCGGCGAGTACGAAGACGGATTCCGAAACCAAATGAGGGTCCATGCAATCGGCAATCCAGCCGTGAAGAATCGCTCCGGCAGGATCAACACGCTGCACGACAAATCATCCGGTCACGGCATCGTGCGATTTCATAAGAAGAAGAGCGAGATCACGATCGAGTGTTATCGCTTGCAGATCGATGCGAACAACCTCAAGCCAACCGATCAGTTCCCCGGCTGGCCGAAAACAATCAAGATGACCAACAACTACGGTCGCAAGCCGGCAGCTCACTTACCAACGCTGAAGATCTCCGGAGCGGAAGACCCCGTCGTGCAAGTCATCAACGAAGCAAGCAACGAAGTTGTCTACACACTACGCATTCGCGGCGAGGAGTTCCAACCGAAGGTGTTTGCCGAAGGCAGTTACGCGGTAAAGCTTACAGCACCTGACGGTTCAACGAAGACCTTAAAGGGACTCAGGGCGAAAGTAGACAACAATGAGGTTCTAGAGGTCGCCCTTTAACGTCTCTTTGGTAAAATGAAGGGAGACAGAAAGGAACTGCCATGCCTTCACCCTTCCCTGGCATGAACCCGTATCTTGAGCAGCCAAGCGTATGGCACGACTTCCACGAGAGCTTCATGCCCGCCGTTCGCGAGATGTTGGCGGCGCAAGTTGCCCCGAACTACATCGTCAAGATCGACGAACATGTCTTCGTTCACGAATTGAGTGAACCGCGCCAGTTAATTGGCCGAGGAGACGTGACGATCACGTCGCTCGACGATCACACTTCCGCTGTATCGGGCACAACGCTGCTCGCTCCGTCCACGGTTCTCTTGCCGAGCACGGACCGGGAGAGTCTGTCGTTTCTCGAGATTCGCGACCGTGACAGCATGAAACTCGTGACGGTCATCGAATTGCTGAGCCCTTCCAACAAACTACCTGGATCGAATCGAGAGAACTATTGTGCAAAGCGGCTTCAGCTCTTGGACGGCGATGTCCCTTATCGCAGAAGGCGAAGCTGGTGAACCCTCCCCGGAGCTTAGACTCCGACCCTCCCAGAGGGAGGGTGATGCCGCGGGGGCAAGCATAGCATCTGTCGGGATCAGTGAGGAGTGTCGTTATTGCCTGGCCAATCCTAACGCGACGCTTCCGCGACGCGGCGGCCCACCTTGCTACCTGTCAAGCATCAACCGTCAACTTCTCGCGGTCTTCCCAAAACGAAACGTATTCCGAGTGATGCTGAATCACTTCGTCGCTGAAGACTGCTTTGAGGAGTTCTTCCTTTTGAGCCACGAAGTCGCTTAGCTCTTTAGGAGCGTGAGGGCGATAGACCGGAGCGGCTTTGTCGTAGACGATGGCCGCACCTTCGGAGCCGCCGTGGTGGTACTGCGACAAGCCGAGCACGCGATCAGAAACGTAGAGAGCTTCGTTGAGCTCGTGAGTTACGATCAAGATGGTGTACGGAGGCTGTTCACCCTTGGCACGTGCTTCAACGTTCTCCGAATAAAGCTTGAGGAGCATGACTTGCAAGTCTTCGCGAGTCGCCTCGTCGAGTGCTCCGAATGGCTCGTCGAGCAACAACAGTTTCGGCCGCATGATCAGAGCTTGCGCGATCGCCACACGCTGTCGCATCCCGCCGGATAGCTCAGACGGATACTGATCCTTGGCCGCCGACAGGCCTACTCGGTCAAGCAGTTCGGCAGCCTGGTCCATGTGCTCCGTCTTGAGCTTTGCCCACTCCCAGAACTGGAAGCATCGAAAGGCGAGCGAAGTCTGGTCGAGCTTCAAACCGAACGCGACGTTCTGCTGGGCGGTCAGGAACGGAAGCAGCGAGTATCTCTGGTAGACGATTCCGCGATCACGATGAGGACTACGATACGACGCACCGTCCATCAACACTTCACCAGTCCGCGGCGGATGCGTCCCGAGGATCGCACGCAGCAAAGTCGACTTGCCGCTGCCGCTGGGCCCGACTAGGGCAACGATCTGGCCGCGACTGATTTGCAGATTGATGCCGTTCAGGACTTTGTTCGAGCCGAACCAATGGCCCAGGTCGCGGCATTCGAGCACGATGTCGTCGCGAGAAGCTACCATCGTTTACTCGCTAACAAGGAACGAGCTGACGTCATGTGTTGCGATCGTCCTGAATCTCACGTCGATTAGTCTCCGAACCAGGGGCACAGCTTACGACGTAGCCAGATCAACGCATAGTCCGCCATCAGGCCTACTAGCCCGAGCAGCAGCACATAAACGAAGACGACAGTCATATCAGTCCGTTGGAAGAACAATCGCAGTCGATAGCCGATGCCTTCGCCGGCGACCATCCATTCGGCTGCCACAAGCAAAACGAGTGCTGGCCCGATCTGTAAACGTGCCGCGTCGAGGATGCGAGGCAAGACCTGGCGGAAGATCACTTCCCATATCAACTCGAATTGACTGGCACCGAGCGTGTACGCCTTGAATAACAACTCTTCAGGCACATCCTTCCGCACGCTGGCCGAGATCGATTGAGCCAGGGTGGGTAGCATGCCGAACGCAATGATCGCCAGATACATCTTGAAGTTGATCTGCACAAGGACGAAGAAAATCGGCAACACCGCCGTCGCGGGAACCTTTGAGAAGAACGAGAATGGCGGCAAGAAGAAGGCTTCAGCCGGATCGAAGCAGCCCATGAGGATGCCTAGAAACACGGAGATCGCGAGCCCTAACAGCAGGCCTGTAAGCAACCGCCAGGCCGTCGCCTTGAAATCGACCAGGATCCACGTTTCTTTGCGTTCGAAGTCGCCTTGCGGAGTACATGCACGGATAAGCCCCTCCATGATTAGCATGCCCCACGTTGGCACGGTGCGATCGGCCGCATTGGGTTCGCGTTCGATCTGCCTCCACTTCAACAGATCCTTGTCGAGTTTGAGTTGCTGCTCGCGGAGGCGATCAAGCGCGCGTTGACGTGGCTGCTCGGCCGTGACGGCTTCCGCCTTCGCACGCTGCAGATCCAACTGTTGTTGCTGCTCGGCCAGTTGCGTCAGCCTCTTTCCAGCGACTGTATGCTGCTCGCGGCGCGCTGTATTCTGCCGACTCTGCGACAGAATCGTGTAGCACAGCATCAGCAGCAGAATGGCGGCGATCCCCAGGCCGATTCGCCAAGATCGCGAGATCGGCTGACGAATCACTCGCTGCTGCCTTTCAAACTCGCGATATGCGATGAGTCGAAGACGAGCTTGGCACCGACTTCGTCACCGAATCCGTATTGTGGATCGGTGACCAAGCCTTGATCGACGCAGAACTTCTCGACCGTCTTCATGGTTGTCTTGAACTCTTCGCTGTCGAGCAGAGCCGCACCCTCGTCAGGCGTCTTGTAGAACTGCGTCTGCTGGACGACCGTCTTCATCTCTTCTAGGCCAAGGCTGGAGAACTTCTCGCCCAACGCAACGAGAGCCTTATCACCAGACTCCGGCTTCGCCAGCTCTTCGTTCATCTGATAGAAGGTGTCTAGAATCGCGTTGACGAACGCCTTCGCCCCAGGCTTGTCCATGACATCGCGTCCAACAACGACCATGTCAACGATCTCGCCGGGAATCTTGCTGGAGTCGAAGAGGACCTTCGAATCGGGCTTGTCCTTGAGTGTTTGTAGGACAAACGGATTCCAGACCATGATCGCTTTGTGTTCGCCCCCCTTCATCAGAGAAGCGGCAACGCCAGGATCTTGATTGCTGAACTGAAAGTCAGCGGCGTTATACCCCTTCTTCTCTTCCTTCTCGATCTCCTCGATCGCGCGAACGAAACAGTATTGCGAAACTGTCCCTTCGAGGCCATAGACCTTATGAGCCTTCAACTCGTCCAGGTTGTTGATCCCAATCACGACACAGGCGTCGGCACCGTTGCTCGTGCTTGTCGGCAAGACAGCAATGCCGTCGCGATTTGGACTGACAATCAGCGCGTCCATATTCGTCATGCAGACCGCATCGCAATTCTTGGACGTAAACATGTTCAAGCAACTGTCGTACTGCGCCTCCTTCAGCACGACGTCAACACCATATTTGTTCTCGATGTCACCGAGCTTTCCTTCTTCACCGTCGAGTAGTCCCATCTCGTGAGCGACACCGAAGACCGACCAACTCGGATACTCACTCCAAGACAGGCTGAAGACCGGCGTGTCACCACTCTCTGTGGTTGGCGCGCCTGGTTTGCCACTAACAGAATCGCCGCCCGGAACCGGCGTTCCACCGCCGGTACTCCCTGACTTCGTGCAGCCAGCAAGAGCGATCACTCCAATCACGAGCCACGCAACTAGTGAATGCAACTTCATCGGGATACTCCTTCGGTAGGGCACGCGAGCCGCGTGAACCACGCTTTAGTTTTCCGGGATCTTGGTCTGCTCAGATTCGGCGGATGACGTCTCTACATCCTCTTTGCCGGCGATCCCGATTAACGCATCGAATTCGTCGTTGGCTTCACTCGCTTGAGCGAACTCCAAGAACTCTTCTTCGGCTTGCTTCGTGTCGAGCCCGGCGATCTCGCGGCTCATTCGCGCCTGTGAACCCGCCTTTGTTCGAAGGTCTCGTAGCTCTCTCAACTCTTCCGATGTCCGATCCTCGGCCAGGCCAGTCATGATATCCGCGATTTGCTTCTCTTCCGTCGCGGACAGCACGGAGGCAACAGCATCGTGCTTCTCCTCGCCAAGCTTTTCGAGATCTCGCATCTGAGATTGGATGTTGACCTTGTGTCCGTTGACGTTCTTCATCAACTCTTCGAGATCACCCTCAATCTCTTCGACCCGAAACTGCTTCTCGGCGAGTGTCGAGCTGAAGTCCTTGAAGGCAGCCTGACACTTCTGATATTCGGGATCGTTTCGAGTTGCTTCCGGATCGCCGTTGTGTTTCGCCGCGATTTTGCGAGCCTTGGCTGCGGCACCGGCCTTCAGCTTCTCGAGCTTCTCAATCTCCGTGGTTAGGTTCTTCAGCTTTTGCTTCTTCGTTTCCTCCTGGGCAATCATCGCGGCGATCGCGTCTTTGTACTGATTGATGCGACCGCGTTTCTCCTCGATGATGCGGTCATAATTCGCCGACATCACACCCGGATTCATCCGCAATGTTTCGCTGGCCTTGTCGATACGAAAAGTCAGCAGGTAGCCGAGCGCCCGAAAGTACTTGCCGATAGCCTTAAACATCTGTTTCTCCTAAGAAGCCTCGATTGTCTCTAATCCCGCACTCTGTTCTACCGAGCTGAACGCGGTGTTGGTGTTATTCGTAATCCTCTTCACTGTAGGCTCGCTCATCATCTAGCGCGGCAACGCGCTCCTCAGCTCGCCGAGCCACTTGCATCGTCTCGTCCAACTCCTCACGCAGTTTAGCAAGTTCCGCCTCGTTTTCCTTCACGCGAAAGCTATGAAACTGCTCGATCGTCCTGCCCAGATGTTCGACGGTCTCTTTCACTTCTTGGATGACTTGCTCGCGCTCATCGTTCAGGTTCTGCCTCGCAGCACCCGACAGATGCTTCTCAGTCTTCCAAAGATGATACGAATGTTCGAAGTGTTTGACAGCCGCCTGAAACAACTTATCGACCTGGCCAAGCACGATTCCTGCTCGACGAGTCAACTTGCCACTGGCGACATCCTCCTGCAACCCGTCGTACAGATCCCTGAGCGTGCGGAGATATGTCTGGGTCCGTGGATCGTTGTCGCGGCACAGGCGACTCCGCAAGCGATCCAGCTTCTCTTCTTGGTCTTCACGCTCCTGCTCGTGCAGATACTCATAAGCTCTCTCGGTGATCTTGTCCAAGCCGATGATCAACCGAGTTGCCAGCAAACCACATCCGCCGAGTACACCGACCAATCCACCTAGATTCAGTAACATGGAGCCGTCGATGGCCCACGACAGCATCCACGCACTCAGCCCGCCGGCGATGGGCAGCACCGTCATCGGAGAAGCGAACAAGTCCAAAAGGACTTTCTTCTTAACCTGATCCATGGGCAGAAAGAATGACAGAAGACCTGAATTCACTAGTCGAGTGCTCTGACGCGATGGACCGAGCATACACAGGCTCCTGATTCTGACGGCTGGCTTCTCTTTCCTCAATACGGTGCAAAGTAGCCCTCACGCTCCGCGTGAGGAAAGCGGCGTGTCGAGCGAACTTTACGTACGTCAGCGGTTTTGGCAGATCGAGCGTTGTCCATTCCCGCTTTCATCACGCGGAGCGTGATGGCTACTTTGTCCGCGATCGCCCGACTAATACGGCAGTTGACCAAGTACGAATGTGACCGATGTTGTCCCACTGGGCTCGCCGCCGACGGCATGCATCCGATTCTTATCCACTCCTTGGGCGGTGAGATACGCTTCCGCCGCTTTGGCCCGGCGTTCGGCGAGTTGCTTGTTCTGCTCAAGATCACCGCGTCGTGAAGCGTTGCCGCGTATCTTGACATAGAACCGCGTGGTCTTCAGGCTGTTCGCAAGCTCGTCGAGCACACGACGACTCCGTTCCGTCAGCCGATCCGTTCCGCGAGCAAATACAAGCGCCGACACGCGTGCCGTCCCAACTTCTTCGAGTTGCTCCCATTGCGAATCGTTCAATGCGGGCATGCGGACATCGCGAACTTTCTCGGGTTGATCGCCAGGATGGAAGCTCCGCAATTCGTCAAACAGACGAGCATAGTACAAGTAATTAGGATTGCCCTGCGTCGGATCGGCATCGATCGCGCCGGTTTGCTGCAAAACGTCAATCAGGTTTGCTATCACGTCTTCCACATGAGGTAGCGACTTACCGGGCAAGAGTCCCATATGAGCCAGATTCTCTTGGGTGTTCTTCCACCAGATGCCTTCGGCCAACTGATTCGCCTGCTCCGCGGTTAGCGGTGAACCCGTCTGTTTCGCGTCTTGGATGACGAGCTTGACCATCTCGGGACGATCGCGATAGCGATAGACGGCTCGCAGGTAACATTCGACGAAGTCCTTTACGACATCGTGGTTCTTCAAGACAAAATCGCGATTAGCCACGATGACATCGACGATCGTCGAAGGGAAGCGAGAACTATCGACGACGACATGCATCTGCGAATTCTTCAAGACTTGTGACACATACGGTTGCCAAAGCACGTACGCGAGAGACTCGTTGGGTTTCGCTTGCTTGTACCGGTCGAAGACGGCAGCGGCATCATTCGCCTCGATGAACGGATTCTCAGCCAGACTATTCAGCTCGAACCGAGACATGACGACGCGGGCCAGCGTCTCACTAGGGGAGCTTGGTGTGAGGACGAAGCGCGTGTCTGCGTTGTTCAAAGCATCGATGTTCGGAACTTTCGACTTGTACGCAACGATCGCGTCCGCGCCGGTTGTCTCATCGACCAACGCAACAATCGTGGCTGGCATGTCGTTCAGCTCAGCAGATGCCTTCACCAGCGCATCGATCGTGAAGACGGCCAATTGTGCATCTCCTGATTGCAGTGCGCGGATGCGAGCTGCGTAGTCGGCACCATCGTCCTGAAGATTCAACCGGATCCCGCGTTTCGCCAGCTCTTGCGAGAAGGCGTCGGATCGAACGATGGCGTATCCGCTGAACGAATCGAGATGGAAGTCGATTTGGTTTTTGTATCGCGACTGAGAGCCGGCTCCCTTCAGCTTTGCCTGACGCTGTTGTTCCTCTTGTTCCACCAACTCCTTTTGTGCTTGTTCCTCGACGGCGTTTCGCGCGGGGACGAACAGCAACTTCCAGCAGGCAGCTCCAACCCCCAGCAGCACAAGCCAGACGAGACAAACGGCCAGTAGCTTTCCTTTCGACACAGTGCGTTTCCTTTCGTCCTACTTCTTTACAACGAGCACCACGCCAACACCGATGATGACCACAAGAGCCACGACTCCGAGACAACAAACACCCCCAAGAGCGGACAAGACGTTTAGGCCGCCGCTCCTATGCTCGACCGGGGCTGGGACCGTCATGCGGCGATCGGCCGCAGGAGGGGGGACCGCACGCGGCGGCGTCGCTTGTGCCACCTGCGTGCTGTCCGGCGGAACAGCCGGCCCACGCTCACCAATCGGTTCATTTGCTTTTGTTGCCAATGCCGAGAGGGCGGCTGCAGCTACCTCGTCCGGCAAACCGGCGAGGATTTCAAAGTCGGCTTCGGTCGCATCACCATCATCGCCCGACGTTTCGCCAAGGATAACTTCGGAGATCGCTTGCGTCAGCGATGCCGGATCGTCGGCCCGGCGATAGGTCTGTACTTTGGTCGCCAAGCTGTGATCCCCACGCATATCCACGCCAATCACATCCACGACGAGACCGCGCGCGATGATTTCAGGCAGATGTTTGGCAACAAGTGGTTTATCGCTGGCCTCTCCATCAGTCACGATCAACAGCTTGTATGTTCCATACTGCTGCTTAGCCCTGGCTTGCAGCAGAGCATCGGCCGCAACCTTCATGAATTCGCCGAGAGGTGTGCCGCCGCCGGCTTGAATACGCCGGAGCACGGAATCGATGCCAGATGGATTGACTTGCGATAGCGGCAGCAGCCAGCCGCCACGGTCGCCGTTGAGTGAAACGACACCGACATGCGCGTCTGCGGCCATCTGTTCAAGCACTGTGCGCAGAGCGTTCTTCGCCGCGTCGATCTTTCGCGTTCGCCGATCGCTGCGCATGTTCTCGCGCATCGACCCCGAATCGTCGAGGACAATCACGATGTTCTGCTGGGCAATGGCTGGGACTGCCGAGAAGAGCAGCGCGATGCATAAACAGATTCTTATGACCATTCGGAGTCCCTTAGTAGAGATTAGAGCTTAGGAGTACTAACTACCAAGCTCTCGTTAGCGGGTTTCACGCTAGAAGTCAAAATCTGATTCGTTCAGCGTTTCTGGATCAACCTTCACGATTCTGAACTCGACCCGCATGTTTTGCTTGGCCTCGGCGATCGTGCTCGGCTTTGATATGACAGGTTCCGAGATGCCCGCGCCGATCGGTGCGAGTTGAGCGAGGTTGACGTTGATGTCTTTGCTCTTCGCGTAACTGACAACCGCCTCCCTAACGGATTCGGCACGCCGCATCGATAGATTCAGTGCTGCTTGCATCGTCTGAAGCGGGCTTTCTTTGCCACCTTCAAAAGCACCAGAGTCGATGAGCGTAATCAGCTTGTCGATGTTGTTGACGTCGAGCTTCTCGCTCCCTCGTCCCGTCTTGAGGAAGTACTGATACTTGCCTCGCTGTCCCGTCCGACTAATGGTCCCCTTGAACATTCCCGCTTGCAGCAGATTCCGCAGCGTTCGCGTTGGATCGGCGTGACCGCGGATGACAACGGCCGCACCTCCGAAGGTGCTTGCCGATTGCAACGCGCGATTGAACTCGGCGCCGTAACGGTCAGCCGAGAACGTCGTTTGATTCGGTTCAAAGGCAATCGTAAAGCTAACGATCGTCTTATCATCAAGGACGTCGTCTGGGAACATATCGAGGCCCTCGCCTTCGATGACCGCCGTCGGCTTCTTGTACTCGACGCCCGCCAAAGTCGCGATCTTCTTGTAGTCGAGACCAGATGGATCGAACCCATTCCGCGTTCTGGCGTACCCCCAACTGGTCGCCAAATCGAGTGCTGCCGTCAGCTTGGGATCGAAGCCACTCAGATTTCCCTTTTGCTCGAAAAACGCGATCTGCCCGGGAAGGCGAATGAAACGACAGTCGAGCAGCAAGCCATGTGCATCAACCTCCAGGGTTGGCAGCACTTCTTTGCCGAAGATCTGTTGAGACGTCGTCAGCAGCGAGCGGTAATCGTTCGACAGCCGTTGCGTCTTTTCAAAATCGTCTCGCAACTTCACAACTTGTTCGGCCGCGCTAAGATAACCGGCGACGAACTTCTCGACGGTTGCCTTGTTGGCTTTATACCAATCAGAACGAACGGCATAGACGTCAGCGATCGAACGCGACATGCTCTGTGTCGAGACGAGAACGTGCGCGCCTTCGACAGTCCCTTCGGCACCGGTACCAGCCGAATCGAGACCGCCGGTCAGGCCGATCATGTCTGGCGTGATAACGCAACACGCGTCAATCGTCTTGTCCTTGCGAAATGCGTCGGCAGCACCATCGGGCCCCGTGAGATCCTTCACAAACACGACCTCGATGTCGTTTTGTGTGAGCTGAGCCGCGGATAACGCATCGTACAGCAAACCGACGTGGGGGCCTCCTTGCTGGCACGCGACGCGGACTTTCTTTCCGGTCCGCTTCAGATCGTTCAGTGTTTTCAGGCCGTCGCGGGCGACGATATGATCGCCTCCGCTGAACGATAGTTGCAGAATCACAACCGGCTTGGTGCGCGGATCGGAGCCGATCACTTCACTCGCCTGCCCCAGCATACGAAACGTGCCGCGCAGGAACGGCGTCTTGCCGCCAACGTAATCGCGGACTTGCGCGACAAAGTCATCTCCACCAGTCAGCTTGATCTTCAAGCCATGCTTGGCGTAGCTGGAGTTCGCTTTCGTCTCGAGGCCTCCGTTGGCCAGAAACGTCGCAACGTCCCCGCCCCAAGTAATGTAAGGGACTTGAAGTGTCGCGGATTGTTGGACGGGTTTGATTGGCGCGTTACCAACGATCTTTGAGAATTGTTCTTGTGCAGTGGAAGCCGTCGCAAACGCAACGGTCAATACGGCAACCAGCAAACGCATTGTCGTCTTCATGAGAATTCCTTTCGCTGTCGTGTTTTCGTCTGACACGCGAGTTTCTTGGTAAAGTAGCCATCACGCTCCGCGTGATGAGAGCGGAACGATGATCGACCTACCGTTTTAGTCCAGGTCTGTTTGCGATTAGCGTCTTCTGTGACGCCGCTTTTCATCACGCGGAGCGTGATGGCTACGATTCTTTCCTACGCAATCCCTTGTAACTCGAGCTCTCGAATCTCTCTTTCCCATTCGTTGCGAGTGTCGTCATTGAAATCGTCAACAGGCAGCAACGAACGCCGAGTGCAATTGAGTAATGCTTGCAGCGTCTGGTAGCGTCGGGTCAGCCCAATGGCCGGCGGGATAATGTCTCGAATGATCTCTAGCAGTTCGTCGGGCGTCTTTGGTTGTTGTGCCTTTACTTGAGATCGCAAGGCGGCGAACGCTGCGGCCGAGTAGTCCGCCGCGAGCACATCGTCGTTCACTTTGTCTATAAACGCTGGCTTCTCCTCGTCAGACACATCGCTCGCATCTACAACCCATTCGGTGAACGCACGGCGATCGTCGCCCAGTGGGTCGAGAACCGGAATGATCAAGTCGCCAACACGTCCCGGCCGCCGAATGTCCGGCGAAAGCAGGTGAATGCGCGCGGTCATCAACAGCCATATCACGCGACCTCGCAGACGCGGATCGCTCATCATTGCTTGGATCTTGCCGGTCAATCGTCGTTCGGTTGCATGAGCCGTCGCATCGACCCGTCCGAACTGCGTGTCCGCTTCGTCAACAAAGATGACGACCTTCTCCAGGGCTTCCAACACGCGCCGCAATCGTTCGAAGATCACGTCCGTCTGGCCAAACCACTGGCTGCGAATGCTCTTGAGAACAAGCACCGGGACATCCAACTCGGCCGCGACGGCTTCGAAGATGAACGTCTTGCCACCACCAATTGGCCCGGCGACCGCCGCGCCCGGCAACGCTTGTTCTCCCTTGGCTTTGAATCGCGGAATCAACTCGCGTTCCAAGAAGTCCTTTAACTGCGTCGCACCGATCACGTTGCTCAATCGATGTTCGGGCTTCTTGAATTCGACGACGTCATCACCGAGCTGCGCTTGGATGAACTCTTCCACCTTCCCCACAACCTGGTTCGGCGTCAGCGGATCGCCTTCGTAGGCCGAGCCAGCCAGCAATTGCCGGATTGCGTGATTCGACAAGCCGGCGCAGAACTCGGCCAACTCCTGAGACGTGGCCCAAAGCTTCGGCTTGCGATCGGCTTGCTCAATGTGGATGTCGATGAAGTGTTTTCGATCCGTCGTTGTCGGCGAGGAGACATCGACAGACAGAACCTGCGGTAGCTTCGAGACTCGCGGATGGATCAGACTGCGAGATTCAGCGACTAGGCAGACGGAATCTCCCCCGTTTACGAACGCCGGATCGCCAAACCAATCCTGCACGATGCTAATACGACGAAGTTGGCGATCGTTCAAACTCGTCACGTCTCCGTTCCCCGCCGGCAGGAGCATGTCGGCAGCTTCGATGATGATCAGCAGGTTGCCTCGCAACGCGGCTCTCGAGCAAATCGTCAACTGGCGGAGAAACTCGAGAGCTTGCGTCGAGTTACCGATCGCCGATCGCAGATACTGGTTAAACTCGGAGCGCAGCAGTTCGGCTTCCGACTCCTTGCGATTCATATCGCGAATCGTAAGCGTGTCGGAATCGACGCCAGCCTTCCACTGAATCCACGCGTCCGCGAGTGTCTCGTGATCAGCGGCGGACAAGCGAATCGGCCCGTTCAACTCATAAACGAGTTGCACGACACGGTCCGCTCTTGCCTTCTCGCACACGAACGGGATCAGCGGAACATAACTTTCGTTGTCCCAGAACAGGTCGTGGATGTTGCCGCACAGAATAACGCTACGGGACTGGCCGGAGTTTAGAATACGAGCGAACTTGGTAAAGAAGTCGTAGCTATGGCTCATCGATCCCTGGCCGGGCCCGGAAGTTTTGCGCGAGTGGCTTGCAAGCACATGCGATTATCAAGGACTCACCGTGCGACGTCAATTCGGCTGTCGGTAACGTAACCACAGACTCGTTGCGGAGTTCGGATTCAACTGCCATACTGGCCGGTTTGCCCAATGTGGCACCATGTCGAGTGGATTCTTGGACGCCGAAGACTGTATTCAACAATGAAAGCGATCGCTGTTACTCCTGGAACGCCGAACAGCGTTCACCTGGAAGACATCCCGATGCCATCTGTCGGCGATATCGCCGACGGTAAAGGTGTATTAGTACGGGTCTTGAAGGTGGGCGTCGATGCAACTGATCGTGAAATCAACGATGCGTTGTACGGTAACGCGCCGCCTGGATTCGATTATCTCGTGCTGGGACATGAGTCATTCGGCGTCGTCGAAGCGGTAGGACCAGCGGTTACGAAGGTTAAGCCGGGCGATTACGTTACCGCGACGGTGCGTCGGCCGGGCGGTTCGATCTACGACCAGATCGGCACGTACGACATGACGAGCGAGGAGACGTATTACGAACGTGGGATCAATCTGCTGCACGGGTATCTTACCGAGTATTTCGTCGATTCTGACGACTACATCGTGAAGGTGCCGAAGGGATTGAAGCATCTTCACGTGTTAATGGAGCCGATGAGTTGTGCCGCGAAAGCGGTCCAGCAAGCGTATGAAGTGCAGCGACGGATGAAGGTGTGGAGCCCGCGACGTGCGCTCGTGCTGGGAGCCGGCCAGATTGGCCTGCTCGCTACGCTGCTCCTCAAGTTGCGAGGGCTCGATGTTTACACGCTGGCCCGGTCACAGGCACCGACTCGAAACTCAGAGATTGTTGCGGGCTTGGAAGCCGCCTACGTCAGCACGACCGCAGAACCGATCGAGAAGCTCGTCGAGCGAGTTGGCAAGGCAGACCTGATCGTGGATGCGACAGGTTCGAGCACCATGGCGTTTGCTGCGATGAAGTCGCTCGGCCACAATGGCGTCTTGGTGTGGACCAGTATTACAGGCGGGGCCATCAGTGGGGAAGTACAAACGGACCAGATCAACATCGAGTGGGTGCTCGGCAACAAGTTACTGCTGGGCTCGGTCAATGCGAACAGTGAGCATTTTGAATCGGGCATCAAGGATCTAGCGTTGGGCGAAGTGATGTACCCGAAAGTCGCTGAGAAGATCCTGACCAATCCCGTTGACGGTCTGGACAACTACGCAGAGATGATGCGTCTGCTCGTCGAAGCAAAGACCGCATTGAAGGTCTACGTCAACGTGGCGGAGGAGTAGAGTTGGAGCGAATAACAACCCAACGAACAAGATGAAAACTGTCGCGATTCTTAGCCGCCGTGCGGCGGCATACAATAGCCTGGGACGTAAGCCCCAGGTAGAAGTAAACCACAGCCCAAGCCCCGGAGGGGCGACACGTGTTAGGTGCGCTCGTTCGCTATCGCCCCTCTGGGGCTTCGGATGTTCGCTGCACGCTTTCCTGGGGCTTACGTCCCAGGCTATTGTATGCCGCCGTGCGGCGGCTTAAGAGGTTGACATGAAGTTTCATGCCACAACGATTTTGACTGTCCGACGCAATGGTGTTGTCGCGATGGGGGGTGACGGTCAGGTGACGCTTGGCACGGCGGTCATGAAGGCCGATGCCGTGAAGATCCGTCGCTTGATGGATGACAAGGTGCTGTGTGGTTTTGCGGGAGCGAGCGCCGACGCGTTTGCGTTGATGGAACGCTTTGAAGAGAAGTTAAAGGACTACCCGTCCAACGTTCCGCGAGCGGCGACGGAATTGGCGAAAGAGTGGCGAACCGATCGAGCGCTACGGCGTTTGGAGGCTCTCATGACGGTCGCCGATGTGAAAGGGACTTTGCTCGTTAGCGGGACGGGCGACGTCATCAGTCCTAGCGACGGCATCGTCGGGATTGGCTCGGGAGGGAATTACGCAATTGCCGCAGCGCGGGCACTGCTGAACAATTCGGACATGGAGGCAGAGGCGATTGTGCGTGAAGCGCTGGCGATTGCGTCGGAGATCGATATCTATACCAATGCGAACATCGTTGTGGAGGTGCTGGAGTGCTCGAGCTGATCACAGGCCAAAACGAAAAGAGCGACTCGCCAAAACAACTAACGCCGCGCGAGATCGTGGAAGCACTCGATCGTCACATTGTCGGGCAGGCAGACGCCAAACGCGCCGTTGCGATCGCGATCCGAAACCGATGGCGACGGCAGCAGCTCCCGGAAGAGATGCGTCAGGAGGTGGCTCCGAAGAACATTCTCATGATTGGTCCGACCGGTGTCGGCAAGACGGAGATCGCGCGACGCCTGGCGAAGCTCACCGGTGCACCATTCATCAAAGTCGAGGCGACGAAGTACACCGAGGTCGGTTACTACGGCCGGGACGTGGAGAGCATGGTGCGCGAACTCGTCGAAAACGCCATCGGCCTGGTCCGCGAAAGCGAACGGAAGAGCGTCGAAGCGGACGCGAGGTTACGCGTCGAAGAGCGGCTGTTGGATCTGCTCTGTCCGCAACCGATCAGCTACGATGAAGACGAGGACGAAAACGAGTCGGCTCAGCAGTATGAGCGTACACGCGTGAAAATGAGGGCGATGCTGGTCTCTGGAGAGCTGGATCAACGCCGAGTTGAATTGACGATCGAACAGAAGGCGACTCCCGTGCTGATGGGCCAGATGGGCATGGAGCACATGGAAGTCGAGATTCAAACGATGTTCGAGAAGATCATTCCCAAGAACACGTCGCGCCGCGACTTGACGGTCACCGAAGCTCGTGAGGTGCTATTCGAGCAGGAATGCGAAGCGTTGCTCGACCCCGAGAAGATCAACGTCGCAGCGATCGACTTGGCGGAGAACCTTGGAATCATCTTCATTGACGAGCTTGACAAAGTCGTCGCGAGCGAAGGCAAGAGTGCCGATGTTTCTCGGCAAGGTGTCCAGCGAGACCTGCTCCCCATTATCGAGGGGACGACAATCCAAACTCGCTACGGCTACATCAAGACGGATCACATCTTGTTCGTGGCCGCAGGTGCGTTTCACAAGGCCAAGCCGAGTGAGTTGATGCCTGAGTTGCAAGGACGGTTGCCGATTCGCGTCGAATTGGCAGATCTCACGAAGGATGACTTCATTCGTATTCTGACCGAACCCAAGAGTTCTCTCACCAAACAATACATGGCGTTGATGGGCACGGAGAGCATCACTATTAATTTCAGCGACGACGCAGTTGAGGCGTTGGCTTCCTACGCCTTTCAAGTCAATCAATCGACGCAGAACATCGGCGCTCGTCGGCTGTACACGATCATGGAGCGTTTGCTCGAAGAATTGAGCTTTGAGGCGCCAGACATGAAGATAGGCAAAGTAGATATCAATGCGGCGTACGTCCGAGATCGACTCGACGACGTGGCTGAGGATGAAGACCTTAGCAAGTTCATCCTTTGACCGGCTGCCCGCTGGTTCAGACAAAGTCCAGTCCTTTGTGACAGCTAAAAAGTGGGGTAAGCATCCTGCTTGCCATATGAATGGGGGCGTAAAAATCGCAAGCTGGAAGCTTACGCCACTTTAC
>PBSM01000234.1 GCA_002726245.1 Planctomycetaceae bacterium
ATCCGAAGTACCGACGGTGCGGTGTGCCATCTACACCCGCAAGAGCACCGACGAGGGACTCGAGCAGGAGTTCAACTCGCTTGACGCTCAACGCGATTCGGGCGAGGCTTACATCGCATCGCAGAAGCACGAGGGATGGCAATGCCTGCCGGACCGCTACGACGATGGTGGTTTCACCGGCGGCAACATGGAGCGGCCGGCGCTCAAACGGCTGATGACTGACATCGAAGCCGGCAAGATCGATTGCGTCGTGGTCTATAAGGTTGATCGCCTCAGTCGGTCGCTGCTGGACTTTGCCAAACTGATGGAGGTGTTTGACACGACGGGAACGTCATTCTGCAGTGTGACCCAGCAGTTCAACACTGCGACTTCCATGGGACGCCTCGTCCTGAATGTGCTACTCTCCTTCGCCCAGTTCGAACGGGAGATGATCAGCGAACGGGTGCGGGACAAGATCGCCGCGTCGCGCCGCAAAGGAAAATGGTCCGGAGGAATGCCGATTCTCGGATACACCGTAAAGGACACGAAGCTCGTCGTGGACAAGGTGGAATCTCAGCGCGTGCGGCAGATCTTCGAACTCTACCTGGAATACCAATCGCTGCTGGCCACGGTCACAGAGCTGAACCGCCGGGGGTGGACCACGAAACGCTGGAAGACCAAGAAGGGAACCCAGCGCGGCGGAAAGTTGTTCACCAAGAACAGCCTCTACTCGCTGCTCACCAACGTCACCTACACCGGCAAGATCAAGTACAAGGACGAGGTCCACGACGGCGAGCACGAGGCCATCGTGCCCGACAAGCTCTTCCAACAGGCCCAGACGTTACTGCAGCGCAATGGTCACACCGGCGGCAGGGCTGTTCGCAACAAGCATGGTGCTTTGCTCCGAGGCCTGCTTCGTTGCAGTCCCTGCGATTGCGCAATGTCCCACACGTACACGTCGAAGGGAAATCGCCGCTACCGCTATTACGTTTGCGGTACAGCCCAGCAACGCGGCTGGTCCGAATGCCCTTCACCATCCGTTCCCGCCGGCGAGATCGAGCGGTTCGTCGTCGAGCAGATCAAGTGCATCGGGCGCGATCCTGCTGTGATCGCCGAGACCGTCCGCCAAGTCCGCCAGCAGACAGAAGAGGGGATCGAGCGGTTGAACCACGAGCGTGTCGCCTTGCAGGAGCAACTTCGCGATGACAACGCCAAGTTGCAGGTTGCCGCCGCCACGACGAACGACGTCAAACGCGTATCCAGCCTGGCGGACGTTCACGAGCGCATTCGCAGTGCCGAACGCCGGTTAACGGAAATCGACAATGAGTTGATCTCCCTCAATGGCGAACTGCTCGACGACACTGAGGTCGGCAAGGCTCTGGCAAACTTCGATCAGATATGGGAAGCCCTTGCGCCGCGGGAACAAACCCGCGTACTGGAATTGCTGGTCGAGCGAGTCGAGTACGACGGGGAGCGCGGAAACGTTTCACTCACCTTTCATCCCTGCGGCATCAAGTCGCTAACCCAGGAACTCATCAACGATCAGGAAGACGCCGCATGAACGAACCACTCAAGATCACTCGACAATTCCACGTCGCCCGCAGACAACACGGTCGCAAACAACTCCGCGACGGCGCTGCTGCCGACGTGCCGGTTGGTCGCGTCCCACGTATCTCCCGCCTGATGGCGCTGGCGATCCGTTGCGACCAACTAATCCACGATGGCGTTATCGCCAACCAGTCCGAGCTCGCCGACTTCGGCCACATCACTACTGCCCGGATGACGCAGATCATGACCCTGCTGAACCTCGCCCCAGACCTCCAGGAGCAGATTCTGTTCCTCCCTCGCATGCAACGCGGCCGCGACAGGATCATCGAGAACGATGTCCGCCCGATCGCTCAGACCTTCGACTGGAACAAACAACGGCGGCTGTGGTCGAAATTGCAGCGAAGCGTCGAGCAAGCCGAAGTGAGTTCGCGGTAGGTTGCGTTTGCCCCTCGAAGCCAACCAGGTTGCTAACTTACAGCGGTTTCTAAACCGAGAGCGCGAGAGTTCGCGGCCGATATCTCGGCAGGACGGAAGCAACCCTCGCCTTTCGCGCTCCACGACAAAAAACCGAGAGCGCCGTTACGATGCGAGCGTCATCGCAAAGTGCTGCAGACACTGCGGATAAGTGGGGAGATCTACCGCACGGCGAAATCGTCCTCAGTGCTAACTCCCATGTCGCTCTGATTTCGCGAATGTAAAAGAGCACGCCCAGTAGGATTCGAACCTACGACCTACGGATTAGAAGTCCGTTGCTCTATCCAACTGAGCTATGGGCGCAAGGGTTGCTTTCGCGGTCTGTGTCGCCAAGACTCGCGACTGTCGATATTCAAGATCGACCCTGTAGGTACTCTTGGCATCACTCCGTTTCCACTGTGGAGTTGACGTCGCGCTTAATCAGTCTACTCAATGGGCTCCCCGCCGAGAATCCGCCAACGAGAATCCAAGTGAGCGTACCATCGTTTTCCATTGGCCGCGCGTCCCGCGACAGGCGTGAAGCATCGTAACATGAACGCGATGACCGGTTGGCAGGAAATGAGCCTCCCGTTGGATCAAATGTGACCGCCGGTATGTTACGATTAGGCACCAAAGCCGAACCCTCGAAGATTGGGAAATCAAGATGACGCGTTGCCATGATGTCACTGCCCGGATGGTGGCGATCGCTGGAATCTGTACGCTGGCGATTCTTACTCTAGATGCCAACCTCCAGGCCGCCGAGGAATTGGTCTCCATTCTCGCGGCCCGGATTGGCGGACATATTCATCCTTCCATTTGCCGAACGACGAATGGCACGCTAGTGGTTGTGTACAAAGGTGCGAATGTACTGATGTGTGCTCGTTCCACGGACGACGGCAAGACGTGGTCGAAGCCCAAGCCGATCACTACTTCCGCCAAGCGGCCGGATGTAATTCGCGAGGTGAAGAAGTTCGAGGTCTATCCTGGTACTGCGGACGTGCTCCCCGACGACCGGGTGTTAGTGACGTGGAACTACATCGCCGATGACAAGGCCGAAGATGGTTATTACGAGCGAGCATTGCTCTATACGATTAGCTCCGATCAGGGACGCACGTGGGACAAGCAGAAGCTGATCGGGCCGGTCGATGGCAAGCATCTGGGCGCGGTACGCCACAATGTGCTTCCGTGGACTCAAGGCAGCTGGTTGTTGCCGTTGCGTGTTGGTGCGCCTCGGCTGTTCGATCCGAAGACGGGCGAGCTGACTGTGTTTCCACTTGTCGGACCAGACGGCAGGCAGCACGAATTTCAGCAAGTCGTGCAGACGGCCAGAGGGACACTGTTAGCGATGGGGCCCGTGCTACTACACTCAAAGGATGACGGAAGGAGTTGGAGTTCTATCGAAGGATTTCCAGCCGTCCCCGACAAACGTG
This sequence comes from Planctomycetaceae bacterium, assembly GCA_002726245.1. Lineage (GTDB taxonomy): Bacteria > Planctomycetota > Planctomycetia > Pirellulales > Pirellulaceae > PBSM01. The sequence goes on from PBSM01000234.1 coordinate 3,411, forward strand.
ACAATGCTGAAGGTCGTTATCTGACGACACTCTCCGGCGGCCGCGTGCTTGTGACTTGGGGTGTTGGAAACGACAACAAGGGCCTGCGCTACAACCTCGCAGCCGATGACGGTCAGACCTGGAACGCCGACCGGACGGTGATTTTGTTGCCTGAGACGAGCATCGCCGCCCGCTACTACTCTGCTCGAACGATCCAGCTCGATGACCAGCACGTTGGCACGGTGTTTATGAACAGCGAAGGTGTTCACTTCTTGAAGGTGAGCCTGGATCGTTTAACCCGTCTTTGATCTGCGGACCACGATGGTTCGCATGAAGTCGATTCCAGCTCGCAATCGTCCGCGCTACGAGCCAACCGAACGGTTGGGAGTGGGGAGCGATGACTGATAACGTTGTAAAGAGCCAACAAGAAGACTACCCGGGCCTGGTCGACCTCTTCAAACTCACCGTCGATCGTCGTTTCGGCTGAGGGTGAGCACCGACAACAAGAACCAAAAAAGCCGCAGGTCTTACGAACTGCGGCGGTCGCTCCGTGGAGCGGTGCCTGCGAATTTTTCTTCTTGTTACGAAAAGTCCACAGGCCGAGGTTGGTTACACCTGTTTGAAGTGTGCAGTACCCTAACGGGGGTGTCAAGAGGCTCGATTTGATCGGCAAGGGAGAATGCATGGCAAACACAGTTCTTGGACTCGATCTTGGACCGAACTCAATCGGATGGGCGTTGATCGAGGAAGATTCCGCAGACTCCGACGGGGGGCGACTCGTCGACATCGGTGTTCGCATCTTCCCGGAAGGCGTCGACGCCTTCGATACCAGCAAGGAAGTGTCTCGGAACGAGGATCGTCGTATTGCACGAGGGATGCGCCGCCAAATACAGCGCCGCATGCGGCGTCGAAAGCGACTTCGAGAAGGCTTGATCGAAGCTGGGCTGCGACCAATCCGCAACATCTACGCTGAGCTTGCCAAGGGCGAGGATAGTGTAACCAACCTCAGCCTGCGACCAATCCGCAACATATAGCCACCGTTAACGCGATCGGGCAAGAGTGTAACCAACCTCAGCCTGCGATTGCCGCACCGCTTTCATCACGCAGAGCGTGATGGCTACATTCTTGATGGCTTCTACTTTGATGCACGCACGCACTATCACTTACTCGCCACTCGCTTGGAACATCGAATGGTTGCGATCGCCGCGCGACAGCAGATACGCCATCAGGTCGAGAAGTTCCTCTTCGTTCAGCGTGTTAAGCAAATCCTTCGGCATCATCGAAACCTTCGAGGGGGCGATTTCTTCGACTTGTTTGCGATCGATGGCCGTCAAGTTGCCGGGATCCAGCATGTTCGTGCTCACCAGAAGATCGTCGCCGCTCAGGTTGACGATCCGTCCCATAACGGCCTTGCCATCAACGGTGAAGATCGACACGGCGGCGTATTGGTCGCTGATCACCTTGTTCGGCTCAACGACCGATTCGAGCAGGTCGCGAGCGTTGAAGCGGCCCGACAGTGCCGTCAAGTCCGGCCCGACGGCACCGCCCTGATTGTCAAAGCGATGGCACGCGAAACATTGAGTTGCTCCGAACATCGCACGTCCACGATCGAAATCGCGTTCTTTGAGGTTGTTCGTAACTAACGGAACAAGCTCATCCATCTTCCATTCTTTGACGAACGGCCGCGGTGCCGTTGGCATCGGAGCGTTGGTCGATGGCTTTGCTTCGAGGATCGCCTTCAGGGCAACTTTGTCCTTTTCAGGCAGCAGCGCGACGGCATCCGCTTTGATGTTCTGCACAAAGAGAGTAAAGCTCGCACCACCACGATAGCCGGCCGCGCGTGTGAACCACTTGAAGTACTGCTCTTGTAGTTCAGGTGTCCAGCCTTCTCGAAGATGCCGCAACGATTTGGCGAGGTCGATCTGTTCTTCCTGCGTCGGGGCCGCCACAAGTGCCACAACGATCTTTGCCGCCGCGGAAGGTGCTTGCAGATAGACGAGCATCTGAGCCAGTTCGGAGTTCAACTCGCGAGCCTTGGCCGGATAAGCCGCATCAAACTTGACAATCAGCTTCTGGCGAGTCGCTTCGTCTGGCGCGCCTAGTCGCAGGAAGCATACGGTATAGACACGCATCGCTTCGATCTGTTGCTGCACCGAGAGCTTGGGCCACTCAAGTCGCTCCAGCGCCTTTACAATCGCTCCCCCTGGTTCGTGAGGAGCAGCTCGATCCGCCGCGTTCCAGTCAGGAGCGGGCGTGTCGATATCGGGGGCCTCACCTTTGTCTTGGCGTTCGTATTGACGCGCCAATGCCAGTAACGCCGTCAACAGCCTTTGCGTGTTTGTCTCTCCCAATGCCCGGTCCTTCCACTCCTCGACGGGCCGATGTTCGATTGCAACACGAGCTGCATAGCGGGTGAATCGGTCGGGAGAGCCGAGGTACCGCCACGCGTTGGTATCGTTGAGTTTCCTGTCTTCGACGTGCATTGCTTCGAGTTTTTGACGCATCGCCCGCAGACCACGCGGGTCAGTTTGCTTGCCATCCGCTACCTCGATCGACTCGTTGCCGGCATAGGTTACTCGATACAGACCGGATTGGACCTTGCGGCCTCCGATCGCGAAGTACATCGCATTGTCATGCGGGTTGATAATGACGTCGGTCAAGGGTAGGGGCGTACCAGTAACGAACTCCTCCATCGTTGCGGTGTAAGTCGAACCGGAAGGTTCGAGATGCACGGCGTAGAGCTTGCCGTAACTCCAGTCGCAGATGTAGAAAGCATTCTGGTACTTGGCGGGGAACTTCGATCCGTAACCGAAGCAAACTCCAGTCGGTGAACCGAAGCCGATATCAACGACGGCGGGCAGACTGTCGGGGTAATGTACTGGCCACTTGCCGCCGCCGTTTCTCCAACCGAACTCCGCGCCGCTGGTCACATGGCAGACTCGCGTCGCTCGATACCAAGGTGTGTTGACGTCCCACTCCATATCCGCGTCGTACGTGAACAACTCGCCATCGGCGTTCAACGCGGCGTCGAATTGATTCCGAAAGCCCGAGGCGATAAGTTCCCACTCGACACCTCTGGGATCGATCTTGTAGATCATTCCACCGGGTGCCCGCGTCCCTTTCATAAAGCCTCGCCCGTAAGGACGCGGTAGCAACAAATCCTCATCCACAAGCACTGGCACACGTGAGGCGTTGACTATTGTCGGCGCCGTCTTGTCCCCGCAGACGATGTAGAGCGATTTCTTATCATGTGTTAGCAGCACTGCATGCGGGCCGTGCTCACCGCTCGAACCCTCGAACGTACGCAGCGTCTGTAGCGTGTCAAGTTGATCATCGCCGTCGGAGTCAAAGACACGATAGACGCCGCTCGTGTACTTCCCCGTCTTGTTCACGACAACATACAGACTGTCGAACGCCCACAGCAAGCCTTGCGCTTCGCCGATCTCGACGTTGATCTTCTCGATCTTGATCTCGTCTTTCGAGCCAATCGCTGGCGGAGTAACTCGGAACAAGCCGCCGTGCTGATCCGAGACGATCAAGCGGCCCTTGGGATCGGTGCAAAGGTTGACCCAGGAGCCTTGCACGTCCTTTGGCACGGTGTAGAGCAACTCGACCTTAAAGTCTTTGGCGATCTTCAGCGATTTGACCGCGGTAGCCGTTGGTTCTTTCGCGCCGGCGATTGGTGCGGGTTGACGCTTCTTCCTTTTCTTCTTCGCTTGCTTTGGTTTCGCGTCGGCCTTGGCGAACTGCTTTAGTCGGACATTGCGGAACTGGGCCTTCATCGCTTTGCCGCGATGCACTTGCAATGCGATGATGCCTTCCATCTCGCGTTCGGATACTTGATTGTCGGTTATCTCGACCGCCGTGACGCCATCGACTTTGTGAGTCAGCTTGTTGCCGCGAGCGATGATCGTTAGCTCGTGCCACTTGGTGAGATCCAGCTTATCCACCGGAACATCAAGCTTCGTCACCTGCTTCTTACCATCTGCGGTGACGACCACCTTCTCGCCTCGCTTGGCGATAATGCCGCGTCCCTTTTCGTCATACAGCATGCTGACGTAAGGCGGATTGGGATGAATGTCCGCTTGATAACCCACGACAACCCAGTTGCCTCGCTTCTTGTCGTGCTTACTGCGGTATTGAATCCCCGAATTGTTGTCGCCTTCGAGACGGAACTCGGCCCGCAGTTCAAAGTCGGCGACCTTGCCGCCCTCCCAGATCAGAAACTTGTTGTATTCGAGATGGTCGGGACCTTTGGTCTTGCCCGTAATCGCGCCATCTTCGACCGACCACAACTCTTTGTCGCCTGCCCAACCAGACAAGTCCTTGCCATTGAAGAGGCTGGTGAAGCCATCTTCGGCGATGGCAGACGCGGAAAAGGCAAGCAAAGCAAGCAGGCTCAACAGGCGTATCACAGCAAACTCCTTGGTGTCTACGGCAGCAGATATCTCATTCAGGCAAACGAGTTATTGTAATTCAAAGTGCTCGCGGTGTGGGATCGGGTCACTTGTCATTAGTCATTAGTCATTGGTAGAGTGACTGGTGATTAGACTGTTGGAGTCCCGCCTTCAGGCGGCTCCTCACGACCGTCGGTCAGAACGCCTGAAGGCGGGACTCCAACCATAACTGACGAGAATCCTTATGAAATGCTCACGACGTGAAATGTTACAAGGTGCCGCGGCTGCTGGTGTCGCGGTGGCATCCGGCGTTGCCTCCGGTCAGGTTCCGCAGGATGCGGTGGCCTCCGACTTCAAAGTCACCAATGGTCGCATCCGCCAATCGGTCATGGGTTGGTGCTTTAAGCCAATGTCAGCGGTTGAGTTGGCAAAGGCCTGCGTCGATATCGGCTTAATCGCCATCGAAGGCATCTCGTGGAATGACTACCCGGCTGTGAAAAAGCTCGGCCTGGAGATCTCGCTGGTCAGCAGCCACGGTTTCAAGACGGGGCCATTCAGCCGAGACAACCACGAACCGATCATCAGGAAGCTCAGAGAAGCGATCGACAAGGCGGTCGAAGTTGGCTGCGCGAGTGTGATCACTTTCACAGGTATGCGCGAAAAGGGTGTGACCGACGAGCAAGGCGCGAAGAACTGTGTCGATTGCTGGAAACAAGTGATTGACTATGCGGAAGAGCACAAGATCAATCTTGCGCTCGAACATTTGAACTCGCGTGACGACAGTCATCCGATGAAGGGACATCCGGGTTACTTCGGGGATGATGTTGATTTGTGCGTCGATCTGATTCGGAAGGTTGATTCTCCGAACATGAAGCTGCTGTTTGATGTCTATCACGTCCAGATCATGAACGGCGACGTGATTCGTCGGATCAAGCAGTACAAAGACGTCATCGGCCACTACCACACCGCTGGCAATCCTGGCCGCGCCGAACTAGACGAGACGCAAGAGATCAACTACCCCGCCGTAATGAAAGCGATCGTCGAGACCGGGTACAAAGGCTACGTCGCACAAGAGTTCATCCCGACGTGGGAAGACAAAGTGCATGCGTTGAGGCACGGGGTGAGTGTTTGCGATGTGTAATGCCTCTTTCTTGTCCCCTCTCCCTTTGGGGTTTCTTCGCCGAATTTAGTGGGTGATTGTGGGCGTCAGATGGAGCTTTCCGCAGTAGAAG
>PBSM01000235.1 GCA_002726245.1 Planctomycetaceae bacterium
AGCTGCGGTTCATCTGGGCGCTACGTTTTTATTCCGCCCGCCGGATTCCGCCGAGCGCTACGTTTTCTGGCCGCCGTTTATATTCACGCAAGTTGTCACAAACTTCTCTCGCAAACCAGCAAACACAAGTGCTCACATCGCCCTCGGAATCCAGCTCGGTATCGAATGGAAGAGAGAAATCCCCGAGACAGATCAACAATCGTTGCGGGCCAAGGAACGCGCTCGCGGCGGGAGATGAATGCAATTCGTTTAACCGCAAGCCGGAGGCGTGCGCTTCGGTCGCGCGAGCAAGCGCACGCCTCCGGCTTGCGGTTAAACAATGCGAGAAACGATTAACTCTCACGTATCAAGACTTGGAGCCGATTAACATGAAACGAATCGCTTTTACACTCAGCCTCGTCTGCGTCGCGGCACTGGTCGCTTACACCAGCGTCGCTCAACCACCCACTGGCGGTCGGAGAGGGCAGGGGGCGGCGGTCGCGGCGGCCCTGGCGGATTCGGCCCACCACCGAACCCAGTCGTCGAAGCCATCGATGCCGACGGTGATCATCAACTGTCCGCGAAAGAAATCGAGAAGGCTGTCGCCGCATTGCGAACACTCGATCGCAACAAAGACGGTCGGCTGACCGAAGACGAACTTCGTCCACGCTTCGGTCCGCCCGGAGGTCCTGACGGTCGTCGGCCGGGTCCAGACGGTCCCGGTGGACGCGGACCAGACGGCCCGCCACGTGAGGGTGGACGCCGTGACAGAGGTGATCGCGGCGAGGATGCTAACGCCGACGATGTCGTTGTTCGCATCATGAGTTTCGACAAGAACAAAGATGGCAAAGTGAGCAAGGACGAGTTGCCGGAGCGCATGCAAAGCATCATCGCTCGTGGAGACACGGACAAGGACGGAGCAATCAGCCGCGATGAGCTAGCCAAAGTGGCCGCTTCATTTGGTGCCGGCGGAGGCCGCGGTGGTGATGGCGGTCGTGGAGAAGGACGCCCCGATGGTGAAGGCGGTCGCGGACCTGGTGGACCAGGCGGTTTCGGTGGCCCACCAAGTCCCGAGATGTTCATCGAACACGCGATGCGTTTCGATGCCGACGAAGATGGCAAGCTCAGCAAGGACGAACTGCAAAAACTCGTTCAAGAAATCGGCAGACGACGCGGCGGCGAAGGTGGTCGCGGTCGCGGTGGACAAGGAGGCGGCCGTCCTCGTGATGCCGGCGGGGATCGTCCCGCGAGACCAGCTCGTCCAGCCAGCGAATAAGGCACGTGCGGGTTTTGGATGTACCAGCCGTACGATGGCCTTCCAAGGCCTTGTCCTTACCCACATCCCTCGCCTCCTCCGACCCCGCGTCGGTGGAAGCATGATTGAAGGCTACAGTCGAAGCACCACGGACGCAGGCCCCTCCGATCCCGTGTCGGTGGACCTCATGACGAGACATTGCTTCCACCGACACAGGGTCGGCGGGAAGCGGTTTCTCGCGTGCCTCTTTGGTAGCTTGCCAATCGTTGCCCCACCGACACAGGGTCGGAGGAGGCGAGGGATGTGGGTAAGGGCAAGCCTTCCAAGGCCGTCCAGGTAACGTTTCCGGGGGTTTACACCCCCGGCTACTACCTATCGTCCCTACGGGACTGAAGAGACAGCCGTGATGAAACGCTAAGGCAGCGGCAGGAAACAAATGTACCGGTGATCGTAGCTTGGGACCATTGTCCCGAGCGATTCGGACGGGACAACGGCCAGACAACGGTCCCATCCTACCGGAACATCATTTGATTGCTGATGCCTAAAGCTTTCGCAATCGCTCGTAGTCTTCAGGCGTGTCGAGGTCGCTGTGAATGCGATCGTCGCCGCAATCGATTGTGAAGAGAGAGTGATGCTTCAGCAAAGCGTTGACGCCTTCGTCTTCTCCCAGTGAATCAACTTCTTTGGCAAGCGGCCACGGAAAGAGAACTGGGTGCCCGCGTTTTCCAGCCTGTGCGGGAGCGACGATCTGCGGTGAGTCCGGAGTGTGGGCGGCGAGAACTTGGTTAACGATCGTTGAGTTTAACAGCGGCATATCGGCGGGGGCTAGTAGCCACACGTCCATATCTTGCGGCGCGAAGTGCGACTGCACATATGTTAAGGCGGCACGCACCGAGTCTTTCATTTCGGGCAGCGGATGCTCGGGAATGGCGATCGATACACCGGCCGACTCACAAATCGCGATCACTCGCTCGTGGTCCGGCCGTGTGACGACGATGACTTCATCGACATTGCTCGCTCGCCATGCCGAAAGTAACGATCCGAAAACGGTCGTCTGGCCCCAAGGCAACGTCAACTTATCACGCCCCATCCGCTCGCTTTTCCCGGCGGCAGGCACGATCGCAAAGCTGCGAAAGGTTGTTGGCATGTCACATCAGTTCGAGACTTGCACGGCTTCGGGACGCCCCGGCACGACACCGTTGCGATTGCGGTGCGAGACGAGTTCGGCGCAGATGCTGACCGCGATCTCCGATACCGTTTGCGAACCGATATCGATGCCGAGAGGTGCATAGACGCGTTCGAGCGCTTCTTCCGAGATGCCTTCCTGCAGGAGATCTTCGAAGATCATTTTGATCTTGCGACGGCTGCCAATCAGGCCAATATACCGTGCGCCGCGTTCGGCAAGGTGATACAAAGCCTGCTCGTCATGACTGTGGCCGCGCGTGACGATCAAGCAGTAAGTGTCTGGGGTAATCGGGAGAACGGGTAACACCTCTTCGATCTTGCCGCCGATGCGTCGCTCGGCGCGGGGAAAGCGTTCCTCGCTGACAATATCTTCACGATCATCGACGACCCAAACGTCAAAGTCCAAATCGGCGGCGAGTCCCGCTACCTCCTTGCCGACGTGGCCGCCTCCGACAATCACCAGCCGGCAGCGCGATTGCGTTGGCAGATAGCCGATCCCGCGAGCTGAATACGGCCGAGGACGAGACGCAAGAGGCCGCAGCTCTTCGGTCACGACCGCGTGTGCGTTGTCGATCGGATCCGGGTACAGCATTGCAATTAACTCATCATCGGCATTGAACAAGAAACTGGCCGGCGCAGGATGACCGCTCGCTGACTCATCGAAGACGACGGCTTCTGTCGCTCCTTCGCCTTGCTCGATGGCTTCTGCCAACCGCAGGAAGTACGCGTGTGAATTCTGATCCTGTATGGGATCAATTAGGATCTGCATCCGGCCGCCACAGATCAGTCCGTCATCCCATCCATAGTCGCTGTCGAGCTGGAACTTCGCGACTTCGGCTTTGCCTTCGTGCAAGACCGCGAGCGCCCGCCGTTTCACTTCCGCTTCAACACAGCCTCCGCCTAGCGTTCCAGCTTGCGATCCGTCAGGGAAGACGAGCATCATCGCACCCGCCTTCTGTGGAGTCGAGCCACGTGTTTCTATCAACCGGCAATACACCACGGCGCGGCCAGCCTTGAGCGATTCAGCAAGTTGACGGACGACTTCTCGCACTGATTCTGTTATTCCATTGTTGGTGGCTGTGCAGATGGCTAAGCTGGCTCAAGGATCTGCAGCGACGCTCCGGCCACCAGATCCTTCACCTTCTTGCGGTACTCCAACATGTGCGGTGCGATGAGGTGAGCCTCCAAAGCGTCAAAGCTCTCCCATTTTTCGACAACAGTCACAACGTTCGGACGGACGTCTGGTTGGGCAGCGATATCCGTGTCCACGTCGATCGTAGGTTCGTATTCGATGCAACCTTCTTCGGCCAATACGTTGGCGACGTTATCGCGAAAGATCTTGACGAACTCAGCTCGTTTTCCGTCGGCGATCTCGATTGTAGCCAGGACGTAGATCATCGGTGGTGTGCTCCCTACGGCAAAACAAACTCTCATTGTGATCGGGTAAGTACGTACAGACAACGGGGGCTTTGTTAATCGCCTCACAGTCTGGCTCCCCATTCTGTGATATTGTCGTTAAGATGGTCCGACTGACTTCGAGAAAGGAGACGGGATGAGTAGCGTTGTCGAGCTGAAGGGGATGGATGCCAAGGGATTGGATGTCGAGCAAGCGGTGCGCGAGCGATACTCGGCCGCATCGAAGGAGCGAGAACCGGCTCTCTGCTGCCCGGTGCAATACGAGACGCATTACTTGAAGGTCCTGCCGCAGGAGTTGATCGATCGGGATTACGGCTGCGGAGATCCGTCGAAGTACGTGCAAGAAGGCGAAACGGTACTCGATCTCGGTTCGGGCGGAGGCAAGATCTGCTATATCGCTTCGCAGATCGTAGGGCCTCAGGGCCGGGTGCTGGGCGTTGATGTGAACGACGATATGCTCGAATTGGCTCGCAAGTATCGCGGCGAGATCTCAGAACGGATTGGCTGGGACAACGTCGAGTTCTTCAAAGGCAAGATTCAGGACCTAGCCTTAGACGTTGGGCGCTTCGAGGAACACCTCACTGCGAATCCCGTCCGCAATGCCGACGAGTGGAACCGTGCGCAACAGCACGCCGACGAACTCCGAGCCAAATCCCCGATGATCGCCTCCGACTCGGTCGATGTCGTGCTTTCGAATTGCGTTCTCAATTTGGTCGATCCCGCCGCGCGAAACCAGTTGTTTGCGGAGTTGCATCGCGTCTTGAAGCGTGGTGGGCGCGCGGTGATCAGCGACATCGTGTGCGATGAAGTCGTGCCTGAGAAGCTGAAGAACGATCCAGAACTGTGGAGTGGCTGCATCAGCGGAGCGTTCGTCGAGCACGAGTTCCTCGAAGAGTTCGAGCAAGCTGGGTTCTATGGTGTCGAGATTGTCGTGCGGCAAGAGGAACCGTGGGCGACGATCGAAGGTATCGAGTTCCGCAGCATGACCGTCCGAGCGTTCAAAGGCAAAGATGGGCCTTGTATGGATCACCACCAAGCCGTCGTCTACCGAGGACCTTGGAAGCAGGTGACCGATGACGACGGCCACGTCTTCCGACGTGGAGTGCGGACAGCGGTGTGTGAGAAGACGTTTGACATCTATGCGGACGCTCCATACGCCGACGAGATCATTGCCGTTCCGCCACACACTCCAGTGCAACGCGAAGAGGCTGGGCAATTCGATTGCCGGCGCAACTCCGTCCGAGACCCGCGCGAAACAAAAGGACGCGAGTTTACGAAGACGGAATTGCCGTCTGAGAGTTGTTGCGGTCCCGCCGACGGTTGCTGTTGAAGTTCCTACCCTAGGGTGCGCGACGAAGCGCCGCGACCCTGGGCTACGATGCGAAACCGCTTCGCGGTAAAGATAGGCTAGAGTTCGCCTGCATTTCACCGTAGCGGTGAGAATTCTTATCGTCTCGCAAAGTAGATTGCGAGTTGCCAGCCGGCGGCTATACTCGCACCATGCGACTGTCTATGAAAAGCAATGTGCATCATTACCTGACGTTGACCGGCAGGGGCGTTGCCTGATGGCTAGCGGGAAACCACCCTTTGACTCCGTCGAGGCACACGCGACAACCGTCTACTGTCCGCACTGCAGTGCCGAACTTCTGGTTCAAGCTCAACAGGCAGGAGATGTCGTATCATGCCCACATTGCAATGGTCGCTTTCAATCCCCGTTACCACAGGCACCGGCCGCCTTCCCACCGGCGGGCTTCGGCGGACAGTTGCATCCGGGCGTTAAGATCAGCGTGCTTATCTCGGGGATCTTTAATCTCTTAGCCGGTATGTTCTGGATTTCAACAGTCTGCGGCGCCTTCATCGGCATACCGCAGCTTGTTCTTGCGATCTTCGAACTCGTGTACATCGCTCAGGTCGATAGAATGTCGCTGCAAGACGCACGGAGCCAGGCCCAGTTGCTGGCGGTGTTTCAGATCATTTCAGGCATGTTCAATCTCGTCAGCCTGGTGTGCGGGATCTTGATTCTTGCCTTTGCAAGCAGTGAGCGCTCCGTATGATGGGCTTCAACCGTCCACAGCCCACCGCTGCTCCGTCACTTCAATCGCCTTCAGCAAGCCCCTTGCTTTGCTGAGCGTCTCCTTGTATTCGAGTTCGGGCACGCTGTCGGCGACGATCCCAGCTCCAGCTTGAACGTAGGCTTTGCCATCTTTGACGACGAGCGTTCGTAACGCGATGCAAGTGTCCATGTTGCCGCCGTAGTCAAAGTAGCCGACTGCGCCAGCGTAAGGCCCGCGTCGATGCCGCTCCAACTCGTCGATGATTTCCATCGCGCGGACCTTCGGAGCGCCGGAGACCGTTCCCGCGGGAAGCGATGCCTTTAACGCGTCGAAGGCATCTTTGCCCTCGGCGAGTTCGCCAGTCACATTCGACGTGATGTGCATGACATGGCTATAGCGTTCGATCACCATGACGTCCGACAGTTCGACGCTGCCGTATTTGGCAACCCGACCGACGTCGTTGCGGCCAAGATCGACGAGCATCACGTGTTCGGCTCGCTCTTTCGGATCGGCGAGCAATTCCTCTTCGAGTTGGCGGTCTTCTTCTCCGGTCTGACCTCGCTTGCGAGTTCCGGCCAGAGGTCGCACGGTCACTTTGCCATCAACCACTCGGCACATGATCTCCGGCGAACTGCCGACGAGCGTCGCGTCCGGTGAGCGAACGAAGAACATGAAGGGACTTGGGTTAACGACTCGCAAGGTGCGATAGACCTCGAATGGGTCGGATTGGATATCGACTTCTAAACGCTGGCTAATCACGACCTGAAAGATGTCGCCGGCGCGGATGTACTCGACGCACTTGCGAACGCCGTCCTCGAATTCGCTTTGCTCGAAGTTCGACTTGTAATCGATTTCGGGATCACCGGTGGTCGCGATGTCAGCACAAGTGATCTTACCCGTTGGACTAGAGAGCTTCGCCACGAGTTGATCGACGCGCTGGCAGGCATCGGCGTAAGCCGCTTCGGCGTTCGCGGCATCTTCGTCCAGGTGAGCCATCACGATGACAAACACCGTCTTGCTGACGTTGTCGAAGACGACCATGTGGTCGTAGAAGCCGAAGCACAAGTCAGGGATGCCTCGGTCATCCTCTGGAGCGTTCGGCAATTGCTCCGTATACCGAACGACATCGTAAGCAGCGTAGCCAACCGCACCGCCGGTAAAGGGGGGCAGTTCGGGAAAGTGAGCGGTCTTATATTCGCTCAAACGCTTACGAAGCTCTTCCAGCGGGTCGGCAAATTCGAACTCTTCACGCTGGTCGCCTGAAACGATCGTCACGCGGTTTCGAGTCGCACTTAGTTCGATGAACGGTTCAGCGGCAACAAAGCTATAACGGCCAACTTTCTCGGCACCGATCACGCTCTCAAACAGGCAGGCACTGCCGCCTGTATCAAGGCGATGAAAGCCGGTGACGGGAGTGAGTGCATCACTGAGCAAGCATCGCCACACAGGAACGAACCGGTGGTTAGTAGCAACTTGCCGAAAAGCGTCGAACTCGGGAGAGTGGCTCATTCGGGGCGAGACAATGGGCGAAGTATTGATATGAAGTTGATGACACGACAGCGTGCAAAGTGTTCGCCAAGCTTATCAGTGGTGATTAGAAGCGACAACGAGAGGCGTCCGCGTAGGTCTTGCTTCAGCGTAACAATCGACGGCTGATCAGCCGAAGAACACGCTGCGACGAGACTGCCTACGTCTGGTGGCAGTGACTTCACCTTGACACCTTCGGGGGTCGGGCTAGAATCCTTACTGCCAACGTAAGTCTCGGTATATTTTGAGCTTGGGGTGTTCTCCGGAATGCTGCCAGCACGTCGCGTGGGAACTTGTGAAGCATGAAGTGCCAGCAGTGTGAAAAGCCCGCGACCTTCCATATTACCGAACTAGTCGGTGATGCGCCGCAGGAGTTGCACCTCTGCGAGGATCATGCCCGGCACTACCTGCATCAAGCCGATGAACTGGAAGCGCCAGCTCCGACGTTGGCTGGAATGCTGGCGCAACAACTGAAGCTTAGCCAGACGGCACAGGAATTGGCGCGTTTGGATAAGCAGGCGTGTCCTGTTTGCGGGATTACGTTTTACGATTTCCGACAAGAAGGACGTCTGGGCTGTCCGCACGACTATGTCAGTTTTGAAGAGGAACTGCAGCCGCTGATTGTCAACATTCATGGCGAGAATAGTCACGTCGGCAAGCGGCCGAAGCGAGTCGCCCACGGCACGGATAAACGGACGGAGCTGATCCGTCTGCGCCGCGAATTGGAAGAGGCGGTCGGCCGCGAGAACTACGAACGGGCTTCGGAACTTCGCGATCAGATTCAGAACTACGAGATCGATGAGTAAGAGTTCGGTCTGAGCCTAGCCGGCTAGAAGTCAACGTGAACCTAGAAGACCTAGCAAGTCGATGCGGTGAATGGCTCCGTGGCTCGGGCCCGGAGAGTGATATCGTTATTAGCAGCCGGATTCGGCTGGCGCGGAATCTTGCCGACTTCCCTTTCATTCGCAAATGTACTGAAGCCGATCGTGGCAAGATCGTCGATTCCTTGAGGGGGAGGCTGGAATCAGCCGATTATTTCAAGGATCTCAGCTATGTTGACGTTGAATCGCTGGCTGACGTGGACCGCCAATTCCTTGTCGAGAGACAGCTTATCAGCCGCGAACTGGCAGAGGGCGGAGGGCCTCGTGGCGTAGCGATCGATCCCAACGAGAAGTTCAGCCTGATGCTGAATGAAGAGGATCATCTTCGTGTCCAAGTGATGACGAGCGGCTTGGATCTTGATTCGGTTTGGCAGCAGATTGACAGAATTGACGATCTGGTTGAAGAGCAAGTCACCTACGCGTTCCACGAAAGCCTCGGGTATCTGACTGCCTGCCCAACGAACGTTGGTACGGGGATGCGTGTGAGTGTCATGCTGCACTTGCCGGCTTTGGTGATCACGCGGCAGATTGAAAAGGTCTTCCGTAGCTTACAGAAAATCAGCTTGGCGGTGCGCGGCGTCTATGGCGAAGGTTCGCAGCCGATGGGCGACTTTTATCAGATCAGCAACCAGATCACATTGGGAAGAACGGAGAAGGACTTGATCGAGCAGGTTGCCGAAGTCGTTCCGGTGATGATCGATTACGAGCGGAGGGCTCGCGAGTTCTTGGTGAAGGAAAGCGAGAAGGATTTGCACGACCGCGTCAGCCGCGCCTATGGAATTCTTTGCACGGCACAGACCATCAGCAGCGAAGAAACGATGATGCTGTTGTCGAGCGTCCGTATGGGTGTGAATCTAGGCTTGATCCAAGATGTCGCGATCCCCACGATCAATCAACTATTCATTCACACGCAACCGGCTCATCTGCAAAAGCTGCGTGGAATTGAACTCGATACCGCCGACCGCAACGCCGAGCGGGCGACCTACTTGCAGCGACATCTTCGCCGAGGGGATAACGATAGTTCCGAGAAGAACTGAATCGTTGATTCGTTACGGCTGTAGCGACGTAAATGACTCAAATTGAAAAGCGAGTCGTGAAAATGGGACTGGCTCCAAAGCAGCGCGATCGACCTACCACTGGAAACAAGTAGTTCGCTGCTTTGGTGCCTGTCCCACTTTCACGACGGACCAGCGGGGTTCGACGTGGCCCGCGAGGAAAGGGGACAGGCACTGTGCCATTACCGTTGACCGACATTTCAGGCTTTCTTGCGGCATGGAGCCAGCCCCTTTCTCGCTCGCGTTTTCAGTTTGAGTAAATGAATACTCCCACATCCCCGAACTGCAACCTGGAGTGAAATCAATGAACGTCAGCCGCTGGATGATTGCCTTGGCAATCGTAGCCTTTGGAGTCCTTGGACGTGCCGACGAAGAAGTCGTTGACCCCGCGAAAGCGAACGCCGATCCTGCGGAGGATGTCCTCTGGTACGACGTCGAACTGCTGAATGTCGAAGGACGCGGTTGGTCGGAGACGAAGGCAACTTACGATCGCTTGCCGGCCAAGGCGGAAGGCGTTGTGCGTCCGCCCGTGTGGAGTCTGAGCCATCACTCGGCTGGCATCGCCGTCCGATTCAAGACAGACGCCACGAAGATTCATGCCAAGTGGTCGCTGATATCGAGCAGTCTCGCCATGCCGCACATGCCCGCCACGGGTGTCAGCGGTCTCGATCTGTATGTGAAGACCGAAAAGGGGCGTTGGCGTTGGTTGTCCGGTGGCCGGCCGACCAAGTTCCCAGAGAATCGTGCCACGCTGGTTAATGGAATCCCCAACGGAACGCGCGAGTACTTGCTGTATCTGCCGCTCTACAACGGTGTGACTTCGGTAGCCATCGGAATTCCAAAGCAAAGCAAGTTATGGCGAGCGGAACTCACGGCTGACGCGAAGCCCATTGTGTTTTACGGCACATCGATCACTCAGGGCGGATGCGCATCGCGGCCAGGGATGGTACATACTGCGATTCTTGGACGTCGCTTGGATCATCCCGTCATCAATCTTGGTTTCTCGGGGAATGGGCGCATGGAACAGGAACTGGCGGATCTTCTCTCTGAACTGGATGTGGCGGCTTACGTGATTGATTGCCTGCCGAACATCGTCGCGAAGGAAGTCGCCGAACGTACCGAACCGCTTGTCCGAACGCTACGCAAAGCAAAACCAAACACTCCGATCCTGCTCGTCGAAGATCGCAGCTATGCCGATTCGTTTCTCGTGACAAACAAACGACAACGCAACGAGCAGAGCCGCGCGGCGTTACGTGAGGTATTCGAGCGACTGCAAGCTGATGGCGTCGCCGGGTTGTATTATCTCGAAGGTGAGCACCAAATTGGTGACGATGGCGAAGGAACCGTCGATAGCTCTCACCCGACGGACCTGGGCTTCGTGCGGATGGCGGGTGCGTTTGAACCTGTCCTCAAGAAGATGTTGGCGAGGTAGCGATACAACCCTGCGAGTCGTCGCGGTCCGAGACAGCAACTGCTCACGCTGAGGAATCTTAACTCCGCTGACCTCTCACCAAGCCGAAAAGGAGTTACTCGACGATCCGAGGAAGCTTTTTGCGGAGGGCGGGAATCACGACCAGTGGGACGAAGCGGGCGAGGCGTTCGTCGCTCGACAGGGGTGTGATCTGTTTGATGAGCGTGCTCGAGACGTGAGCGAGTTCTTCGTCGGCCATCAGGAAAACGGTTTCGATGTCTGGGTCCAACTGGCGATTCGCCATCATCATTGTGAATTCGCCGGCGATATCGGTCAGAGGTCGCACGCCTCGCACCATCACGCACGATCCGGCAGCACGTACGAACTCGACGGCCAGTCCAGCGAATTCGCGCACCTCGACGTTGCCGCAGTGAGAGGTTGCCCGCTCCAGCAGTTGAACACGCTCATCGGGTGAGAAAAGTGCTTGCTTCTCGACATTGATTCCCACACCGACGACCAACTTGTCGTACAGCCGGCTCGTGCGCTCGATCACGCTCATGTGGCCGAGCGTGGGCGGGTCGAACGAGCCCGTATAGACCGCGATGCTTGGGCTGAGTTCGCTCATGTTAAGTCAGCTCGGCTGCGGGTTGTGGCTGGTCGGATGAAGCCTTGTCTTGGAATAGCAACCGAATGCGTTGAGAGCGTAGATACCAGATCGCGAGCCCCAAGAAGATAAGTTTTACGAGCATCCAACCGGCTTGCATGATGAACCCAGCAATCATTGAGAATTTGGCGATCGTTTGTGCAGCCTTTTGACCACCAGGACCGCCGCCCGGTGCTCCTTCCAGCACGCGCGACATGTACACGTCCATGACCGGCATCATCTCGAGCTGGATCATAGCAAACAGCCCCAACTGAACTAACTCGAAGACAACCACCAAGGAAACCGCAATGAGCAGAACCTTTCGCCCAATGGCACGCAGCTTCAGCGTCTTGAGACCACCAAACATTAACGCGATCGCTAGTGCAAACTGGGATGATGCTAGGAAAACGCTAGGAACGATGAAACGGTCGTTGATTTCCCAGATCGCGTCGTACATCTCCTCTTGGGCTTTCATCATCTTCTTGTTCTGCATCCCGCCGATGCCCGCTACCATCTCCTGTAGCTGCTTTCCGAAGAGGAGATTCAGTCCATTCATGCCACTGGACATGAATCCCATCGCGCCCAGCACGATCGCGATCACACAGATCGCAGTTAGTCCTCCGGGACGTATTGCCGGCATCGCTGGCACCAACGCCGCCTGCGTATCACCAAATGGATTCGGGTCGTAAGGATTGATGGGTGATGTGGACATGAGCAGTTAACAAGTAGCCGTGGTGGATGTGGTCAGTCTTTCTCTTGTTCGTTGTTTCGGTATCCGGTGAACGTAACCAGAATCGCATCCGGGGGATACCCTTCGCTGGTCATCGCGAAAGCTGTTACAACGGAGTCGTTCATATACACGATCGCTCCATAGATGAACAACAGAAAACTGGTCGGACAGCAATAGAGCGTCATGATCGACGCCATCCCTCCGACTAACGCGATGATACCAAGTCTGCGGTTCTGGAACAGGAAGTTGCGATAGCCGGCATACACATGTAGCACGCCAACGATGAAACCGAAGAAACCCATCACGATCGGAGTTGCGGTCATTATGGCTGACATTAGTTCGGGTGGCGGTCCTTGAGCTTGCCTCATCCCGGAGTTTTCCATCATTGCCTCTCCGAGGGTTGATCCGAAGAAGATGCCGAATACCGCGTAGTAGATCGCCATCAGCAGTTCAAGAACGCCTTGCACAAGCATTAGAACAGCGACAATACGCACATGGCCGACAAGCCCGGGCGGCTGCGGCGGAGGAAGTGGTTTGCTCGGAGCAGTCGGCTGAGGATCAGCGTAAGGGTTTGACATTCGCGAACCGATTCAAAGAAGGTTGGTAATCAGCCGTTCCACATCGTCTTCATTGCAATAGGCGTGAGGGCTGATTCGCAACCGATCAGCGCGATGGCTAAGCACGACGCCGTTCTCCAAACAACGCTGTCGCAACGCGACGAGATCTTGCCGGGGCATGTCAAATGCAACGATGCCCGAGCGATGTACGGCACTGCGATCGCCGGAGACCTTCGCGCCTACCTCGCGAAGCCGCTGGCAGGCAAAGTCGCTAATCTCCAACACACGATCACCGACTGCCGACTCGTTCGGCCCAACGCCGCAAGCCGACAGCAGATTCAGACTCGCGCCGAGGCCTAGCAATCCTACCATGTTCTGCGAGCCGCCCTCATAGCGCGCTGCGGTGTCACGAAGATTCAGCTCGATTCGTGAGTAGTCGTACTTGTGGACGACGCTGTTCCAACCAACATTCAGCGGGCGAAGTGTCTGCAGATGATCGCGTCGGACGTACAGAATCCCTGCGCCTTCCGGGCCGAGCATCCACTTGTGCCCATCGGCGGCGAGAAAATCAATGTTCGTATCTTGGACATTCAAGGGGAACACACCGAGCCCCTGGATGGCGTCTAGCAAAACCAGAATACCGCGTTCGTGAGCCGCTTTAACGACTTCGCCAACATCGATCCGGTAGCCGTTCGCATAGCCAACCCAGCTAATTGCGATGATGCGAGTCAGCTCGTCGCAGGTCTCTAAGACTCGGTTCAAGTCGGGAGAAACGCCATCGACGGGAACGAGTCGTGTCTCGACACCTCGCGATGCGAGGTTCATCCAGGGATACAGATTGGACGGGAACTCGTTGGCGAGAGTGACAATATTGTCTCCCTCGCACCAGGGGTAACCTTCCGCCACCAGTCCGATGCCAGTGGTAGTATTTGGAATGAGAGCGATTTCTTCGGTCGATCCCGCGATCATCGCGGCGGCTGTGCGGCGAGTCTGCTCGATGCCCGCTGCCCACTGGGGCCAAAGAGTATCCCCGTCCTGCCAGCCTTCATCCGCCCAACGCAGAACTGCGTCGCGAGTCGGAGTCGGCAGCGGACCGACTGCCGCGTTGTCGAAGTAGGCCCACTTGCGGGTGACCGGCATGAGTTCGCGGAAGCGTTCCCATCTGCAAGCTTGTTGGGTGCCGTCAGGCATCGGAAAGCCTCGTTTTCACTGGATTTCCGGCAAAAAGGAATCGCCAGAAAGCATCAAGCCGACCGGTGACATCGGAAATGGATGAATTATACTAACTTAAACGCGGTGACTTTGGACACGGTGAAGCGGGGGCGAACCGAAGGTCAGACGTGCAACTCTGAGGAACGCACCAGAATGCCCAAGGCTTTATGTCTAACGGGGATGGTGATCGCCATCGTCGTGCTGCTACTTTTCTTGCTGGACTTGATCGTCAAGTTCCCGTTCCAGCGTGCCCATCCTCTGATGGACATTGTCTTTGCACTCTGTGCTGCCGTTCTCGGCTTCATCAGTTGGACCACCTTCCGCGAGCAAGATTGAGCATTCCGCCGTAGACTCCCCAGCCGGGTATATCACCGCCACACAAGGAAGAAGGCTATGGATCTGCGTTCAGCAACACTGGACGGCTGACCGGCGTTCGCTGCTTAAAGCCCACAGTATGCCTCGTCGCGTTGCTTTGCTGCTGCGTTCAGCCGGCACCGTTAGCCGTGCCAGCAGCGGCGCGAGTTTGTCGAAGTATTTGAGTCCGGTGATATCCTTCTGTAGGATCTTCGGTTTGGCGTCGGAGCGAGGCGTTGTCGCTGCCCCGCTTATCGGCTCCGTCGCACTCGCACTCGAGCCTGAGTTAGGTTCCAAGACGGCCTTGCATCGCTTTGTCGCGGCCGCTCGTCTTAGCATCACGCAGGGCTTGGTCAGTTGCCTCGAACAAACTGGCGAGTTGAACCGAGCGAGTTGATACGACGAATCCCACACTACTCGTGATAACCCACCCGACGGCTTCCGCGTGTGAGCCAATCGACTGGCGGACCCGTTCAACGACAGAGACGGCATTCTCGACGCGAAGCCCTGGGATGAGAAACGCAAACTCGTCTCCCCCCAATCGCACGACAAAGTCATCAGGACGAAGACTCGCCCGGAGTGCCTCCCCGGTTGCCGTTAACACGGCGTCGCCCGCTGCGTGCCCGTGTTCGTCGTTGACCTGTTTGAAGTGATCCAGATCGATCAGCACCAAGCAAGCTCCACCCGGAGCCGCAGCGAGCTTGGGTGCCTGGTCGTCCCAGGCCCGCCGATTTTGCAAACCAGTTAGAGGATCGGTCAGCGCGAGATCGGCCAGCTTCTCTCGTTCGGTTTCGCCGATAGCGCTTTCGCGTGTCAGACGTGAGATCTTCGCTTGAAGCTGGCAAGCCAAACGGATCTCAGCCTCCGTTGCATCAACTTCCAACAACAGGTCACAAGGCTCGCTCGCCCCGATCTTAATGACACTCGTACCATCCCGGACTAGTTGCTCTAACTCGGCGGGCAGACTCTGATCGGCCAAGATCACATCGACGCGATGGCTGCCGACCAACATCTCCTGCGTTGTCACCTCGAAATCACCTTGTCCCAACAGACCGGACCACCGCTCGAGAGTTGCGGCCGTTTCAGTAACGAGGAGGATGCGAGGGGCTTCAGTCATATTGTTCGAGTGAACTAGGTAAGGTCGTTCGTTTGTTTGGTCACGGGCTGAGTCGGCCAGCCCGCGTCGCTTGCGAGAGTAAGCGGTATTGCTACAATCACAGAAGCTGGCCTGTTCCTTCCTTCTCTCGAGTAAGTCGTATGTCTCGCAGTCTTGTCTCGATCGATGATCTTGCAAACGACGAGATCGAAGCGGTTTTCGAGCTCGCTGATCGTTTTTTGGACGAGATGGCGACACACGGCAAGCCGCATCGCGTGCGTGGCCGCCGGACACTGGCTCGGGACTACATTCTATCGACTTTGTTCTACGAGCCGAGTACTCGGACACGGCTTTCCTTCGAGTCCGCAATGCTGCGTCTGGGCGGGCAAACGATCTCTTCGGCGGAAGTGACGTCATCGTCAGCCGCAAAAGGGGAAACGATCGCCGACACGGTCCGCGTTACGGAGAACTATGCTGACATTCTCGTCATTCGGCATTCCAGCGAAGGCGCGGCACAAGTCGCAGCCGACTATACGGACTTGCCGGTGATCAATGCCGGCGATGGGGCACACGAGCATCCAACGCAGACCTTGTGCGATCTGTACACCTTACGGGCCGACCATCGACAGAAGCAGAAGAAGTCGGATTTGTCGTTTAGCGACATGACGATCGAACTGCGCGGCGACTTGAAGCACGGTCGCACCGTCCACTCGCTCGTGTACGGCCTGGCGCGGTTCGGTGCCCGCGTCATTCCGTCGCCAGCTCCCGGCTGCGATCTGCCGGACCATGTTAAACAGCGTCTGGCGCGGGATTTCAATTGCTTCCCCCTGCGGAAACAGGAAGTTGATGACCTCACGGACGAAGATTTCCCGGAGTTCGTCTACGTAACGCCGCAAGGCCCTCATCAACGCACGCTTTGGACTGGCCCCGAAGCCGACGTGTGGTTCAGCCTGAGTCTCGAGCAAAGGCAAGCGTTGCGAGAGATGAAGGGGGTCGATTTCTTTTATGCCACGCGATTTCAAAAAGAACGGCACGACGGTGCCGATGACGGCGAAGAGTATCCCGCGATCGATGCCGAGCTAATGAAAGCGAAGCGCTATCGCCAGACGAAGGTACTGCACCCGCTGCCTCGCGTTGACGAACTCAGTTATGAAATCGACGAAGATCCGCGAGGCGTTTATTTCAAGCAAGCTGCGTATGGCGTGCCGGTTCGTATGGCGTTAATTGCCGCATTGCTGGAGCTGTTTCCTTCGCTATTAGCAGACCGACGCGAATCTCGCTATCGGTTGTACACGAACTCGCGCGGCATGCGTTGCGTCAACGGTCGCTGCGTGACGCGGCAAGAGAATGAAAGCCGCTATGTCGCTCCGAAGTTCTGGATCGTCGATGAGAAGCCGCTGACGGTTCGGTGTGTGTACTGTGATTACGAATACGAACCGAGTCATATCAGCCGTGCCTCGACCAAAAAATACACGGCTGAGTTGGGTGAATGGCAAGACATCTACGAGCGTACTCCCCAAGACCTCGTGCTCTTCGTCAACGAGCAAGAAGCAATTGACGCCGGCCATCAGCTTCGACGCACTAAGAAGCGTCCGACCGGGCAAAGACCGGTGGTTGGCACCGAAACAACTTAAGCAATCGTTGGAGTCCCGCCTTTAGGCGGCATCAGGCACGATGCCACCGATTGAAAAGACCGGCTAAAGCTGGGGCTCCAACTTCGCAAGCCGGCGGAGTACTTCGATGCCACGTTCGATTGTCGAGTCTTTCGCCGCGTACGAAATGCGGAAGTGAGTGTCTTGGAGGCTGAAGATATTACCGGGAATGATGAGCAAGTTGTTTTCGATCGCTTTGGTTACGAACTCAGCCCCTGTCGCCCACGGAGCTTTGGGAAATGCGTAAAACGCTCCTCCAGGCTTGGCTACTTCGTAAAGGTCTGAGATGCCATCGACAAGCAGGTCACGCTTCCTTCGATAGGCTGCAACGTGAGCGCTGATATCGGCATCCATTGCGACGGCCGCGGCCCACTGAGCCGGCTGCGGCGCGCAGACAAATGAATACTGCTGCAGCTTGATCATGGTTTCGATGACTTCCGACGGACCGTGAACGAAGCCTACGCGCCAGCCGGTCATCGCGTGGCTCTTCGACATCCCATCGATCACAATCGTCTGATCGTTGAAGCTTGCCGGTGAGACGAATTCGTCGTCGTACATAAACGAGCGATAGATTTCGTCCGAGACCAAGGCTACGTTCCGTTCTTTGGCCAGTTCCGCCAATCCAGTCAGTTCGGCTGCGGTTGCGGTTATACCTGTCGGATTGGCCGGGCTGTTGCAGAGGATCAATTTGGTCTTAGGCGTGATTGCATCAGCGACACGGTTGATATCAATGCGGAAGTCGGGATACGTATCGATCAGCACCGGTTCACCACCTGCCAATCGCACGAGGGACGTGTACATCACGAAGTAGGGATCGAAGATGATCACTTCATCGCCGGGATTCACCAGCGAGAGCATCGTTAGCACCAGTCCACCGCTAGTTCCAGAACTGACAAACACGCGACGATCGGCGTGTGCGTACTCGTCGTCAATCTGCTTCTGCAGCTTCTCGCGCAGGACCGGCATCCCCTGCGTCAGCGCGTAGCCATTCTTGCCGCTTCGAATAGCTTCAATGCACGCCTCTTGAACCGGTTCAGGTACATCGAAATCTGGTTGGCCGATCGATAGGTTGATCGGGTCCTTCAATTGGCTGGCAAGATCAAAGACCTTGCGAATGCCGCTGCTATCAAAGGCTGTGGTGCGGTCGGCGATCCAGGGATGCATGGGAGTTTGCGTCGCGGTTAGTCTGTGCGGAAGTTGGGGTTCACGACCGGCGGAGTGAATGTCCAATATCGAACAAGGAATTCCCAAGGAAGGAGTAAATGACCACACTTGGAGATTGGACATTCCTTGTTCGGCATTCTGCGGTTCTCTTCACGAATCCGGTCCTGGGCGAAAGTTCTGTTCATCAGTCCGGAGCCGGGGAAACCCTCTCCCTAACCCTCTCCCAAAGGGGGTTCCTCGCGCAGTTTAGTGGGTAGTATGTTATTGGTTTGGCATTTTCGATGGTATTGATGATGGTTTCTTTATG
>PBSM01000236.1 GCA_002726245.1 Planctomycetaceae bacterium
GGAATGTGGGTAAGGGCAAGGCACTCCTGCCCGTCCACTCAGAGACGGGCAAGAGTGCCCGTCTTACGACACTCATTGACTGGTCGTTCCTTAGCCGCGGCATCCAGCTGCCGATCACGAAAGAACTGCGGCTAGGAGCCCCAGCCACACCGCCGTTAGTCTGGCGTGTCGAGATACGGATCCTGCCCCATTTCGCGTTGCACCTTCTTGCGTTCTTTCTCGTGGTGCAGCAAAGACATACGATCGCGGAAATGTTTCCGTTCAACCTTTCGTTGAGAGCGAACCAGTTGGAAGCCGTGCTTATCGAGATTGCCGTTGCCGTTGCCTAGCTCGATGAACTTCTTGGCTTTGTCCGGTCCGTAACCCGTCAGCATGATCTCGTCATCTAACGCTAGATACTGACGGAAGGTTCCTGGGTCGCCTTGACGCCCGCAACGCCCAACGAGTTGTCGATCGATACGAGCGGAATCGTGCAACTCGGTGCAGATGACGTGTAGGCCACCGCGCTCGGCGACACCTTCTTCGAGTTTGATGTCCGTTCCACGGCCAGCCATGTTGGTGGCTACGGTGATCTTGCCGGTCTCTCCAGCGAGCGCGACGATTTCCGCTTCTCGTTCGACTTCATTGGCGTTGAGCACCTGATGCTCGAGGCCCACTTCTTCGAGCAAGGACGACAGCAGTTGTGACTTATCGATCGATCGAGTTCCGATCAGCACTGGGCGGCCCTCGGCGTTACGTTCCCGGACTTCGTCCACGATGGCGCGGAACTTCTCGTCAGTGTCGCGAAAAACACGTGCCGGCAACCGCTCGCGTCGCGGTGGACGGTTCGTTGGCATTGGAATCACACGAGTCCTGTAGATCTTGTGCAACTCGCGAGCGGACGTTCGCGCCGTACCGGTCATTCCTGCAAGATGTTGATATCGCAGGAATAGATCTTGCACCGTGATGCGAGCAGCTTGGCCCGTCGGCACGGTAACTTCGATTTCTTCCTTCGCTTCTAACGCCTGATGGATCCCATCTCGCCATTTCCTGCCTTCCGCAAGACGGCCCGTGAACTCATCGACAATGACAATCTCCCCATCTCGGACAACGTATTGCCGATCGAGATGGAAGTCGCGATTGACTTTGCATGCCCGTTCTACGTACTGATAAAGGTCAATCAGTCCGACGGACCGTAAGAGATCGGGATGCGGGAGCGACCGGACAAGCTGTCGGCCTTCGCCCGTGAGTTCGCATTTCTTTTTCTCGTCATCGAATTCGAAGTGCTCTTCTTCCTTGAAGCGTGGAGCGACTTCGGCAGCCCAGCGATAGGTCGCCGCTACTTGCTCGCGCAGTTCTTCTCCCAACGAGCCGATGATCAGCGGCGTCCGAGCTTCATCGATAAGGATGCTGTCGGCTTCATCGACCAGACAGAAATGAGAGGAACGTTGAACCGGCTTATCGCCCTCGCCCTCCAGACGATGCTCGCTCATGCCACCGACAAAGTCCTCCTGCCGAAAGCCTAAACGCCTTAGAAGCAAGCGATCGCGTAAGAAATCAAAGCCGAACTCCTTGGCCGTTCCGTATGTGATATCACACGCGTAGGATTCGCGGCGCTCGTCCGGCGTGTCTTTCGTCTGAATCACACCAACGCTGAGCCCAAGCATTTCGTAGATCGGTCGCATCCAGTCCGCGTCGCGAGCTGCCAGGTAATCGTTGACCGTCGCGAGATGCGCACCTTTGCCAGACAGCGCGTATAAGTAAAGCGGTAGGGTCGCGGTTAGCGTTTTACCTTCCCCCGTTTGCATCTCGATGATCGATCCCCCCAACAACGCGATGCCGCCGAGGATTTGAACGTCGAAATGCCGCATATTGATCGTTCGACGGGCGGCTTCTCGCACCAAGGCGAAAGCCTCGGGAATGAGCTTTTCGGGTTTGACGCCGCTCTTGACCTCGTACCGCACAGCGAGGCTCCGCTTGCGAAGCTGCTGCTCGGACTCATCCTGAAGAGAGGACTCGATCGCGTTCGCCTGGTCAACAAGCATGCTCCAGCGAGCCAATCGCCGCTTCACCGGTCCTCCGAAGAGCGATAGCATCTGCGCCGAGCTGCCAGTAGGAATTCTGCTCATTGTCATTGCACACTTGCCTGGCGGATTGCGAAGAGACTACGTAAGGGCAACGAACGTGCCCCTCAACCTCTAATGTAACAACTACTTAAGCATAAGCGATCAACCGGGAGGAGTTGTTAGGGAATCTTTCTCAACCACCGCCGCTGCAAGCGGCAAAATCCTTCTGCTTGTGAATATACGAAACATACAAAACATCGGTTAAATACGTTTGCTCTAACGGCTGTGTCGAATTATCTCGAATTTCCGAAACTCACGGTCGATCACATTCTACAAGTCGGATGGATTATTCCCCGCACGCGAGCTGTAACCATGAAACGAATTCTAACGTTCCTGACTCTGATCGCCCTGGGCTTGGTGGTAAGTCTGAGGCAATCTGACGCGCAACAGTATGCTTGGATGCCGGTCATTTCAAATGAACCGGTTACTGTCCAAAGCCCAACGGCCTACTCCACCAGCATCGGCGAGAGCTATGCCACCTATGTCGGCGATCTCGCCGAACCGGATGGTGAGTTGGAGGACTCATGCAGCAGCAAGGGCGATTGCCAATGCCCTTCCTGCCAATATGGAAGCAACTTTATCGATCGCGCTTTCGTCGGTGTCGAGTTTCTGCAGTGGTACAACAAGGGCCGCAATCTGCCGCCGTTGGTAACGGGTGGGGATCCGAACGCGGTGCCGATCGCTGCGGCCGGTATTCTCCCGGCGGCTCCGGTCGTGTTCGGCGGAGACGCAGTCGGAGACGACCTGAAGGCTGGAGCACGCATCACGGGCGGCTTCTGGTTTGACGATTGTGAAACGACAGGAGCCATTGTTCGTGCCTTTGGCACCGAGGGTGACAGCACGCCATTCGCAACGCAATCGTTGGGTAACCCAATTCTCGCCGTTCCGTTTAATGACCGCAGTGCCGGGTTCTTCGGTCTAGAGAATGCACTCGTGTTGGCTTACGCGACCGGCAATCTCGGCGTCAATGCCGTAGGCGGTGTGGATGCTCGTGCATCGAACGATATCTGGGGCGGCGATGCCTTTCTTCGCACCAACGTTGATAAAGGATGCGACTACCGGATTGATCTGCTCGCCGGCTACCAGTTCGCTCGAATCGACGATGATCTCGAGTTGCGCACGAATCTCACGCGTCTCGATATCGCAGGAACGCCATCCTTTACCACAAGCGACCTGTTCGACGTTTCCAATGAATTTCACGGTGGCGAGTTTGGCCTGATGGGCGAGTTCTTTCAGGGGCCTCTTACCCTTCAGTTCATGGGCAAGATCGGCCTCGGCAATATGAACCAGACGGCTACCATTGCCGGCAGCAATACCGTAACTGCTGGTGGTCCTCCTCTGACGACCACAGGCGGCATCTTTGCTCAGGATACTCCGCCGGCCTCCAACATTGGCAGCTTCGAGCGGAATGTGTTCACATGGTCGCCGGAAGCGAGCATCAAGGCGATTTACTGCGTGTCCGATCGCCTCAACATGACCGTCGGTTACACGTTCCTGTACTGGAACCGAGTTGCCTTGGCAGGAGACGTGGTCGATCGGCGTGTGAACCGCGACGTACTGTTCGGCGGCCCGTTCCTGCCTGGCGGCGGTGCGAACCCTGCGTTCGGCTTTAACGACACCGACTTCTGGGTTCAGACGATCGATATCGGCCTGACGCTGGACTACTAAACAGCGGCCATAAGATCCAAGCCGAGCAAAAAAACGGCCTTCGCTATCGAAAGGCCGGCTTTGTTTCTTGGTACGCCCAGCATGGGCGTGAACTTATGGGGTGCAAGTCCCCTGTACGAAACTGGGAGTCTTAAGGAGACCGATATGCCAAGTGGATAACTCCGATCGACAAAGTACGAGGCGAAGGCAACTGGGGTGCGGCGACAATCCGTGGGAAGGAAGCCGGAGCCAAGACCTGCGAGGCCCAATGAAGAGTAACAGTACAGAAACGTCATACAAGGCCGGGTTGCCGCGGCGAGTGGGCCATGCATCACGAAGCCGTTCCCAGGAAGGCAACCAGGTAAATGACGAGCTTGTGCAGGGACAGTTCACGCTCTTATCTGGGGAGGGCTGACCGACGTACCTGGGAGTAAGGCTTGCCTGAAAGCCAGGGCGACATGGGGAGACTCATGCCGTGCGGTCAGCAATCAGCGGCGGTCGTACTACCGAGTACCGGAGGTCGCACGCCAACGACTACGGGAAGGGCCAAACGTTACAGGACAAGGAAGAACCATCCGTGATCTCGACACGTCCGAGGCAGCGACAACTCGCGTTCGACTTCACCAGCGACAACGCCGGCGAAGACGACACGATGCGCGCTGCCGAAGAGCCTCTACCTGTTGTCCGGCAGTACGGTGGTTGCCAGCCAAGTCTTCGACATGGGGCCGCTACTGCTCAGGCTCAGCGAGTTTGGCCAACAGACCGAGACAACCGTGATTCTGTGCCATCACTTCCGAAAGAACGGCGAGCGATACGCCATGCCCGAACTTGAGGAACTGAGCCAAGCAGGATTCGCGGAGTGGGCCCGGCAGTGGCTGCTCATCTCAAGGCACAGCAAATACGAAGAGGACGGCAAGCACCCCCTGTGGATTGCGGCCGGCGGCTCTGACGGTCATTCGGGCGGCTATGGCGTGGACATCGACGAGGGCGTTCTGCAGAGCGACTTCACCGGGCGGTATTGGGACGTCACGGTTCGGCACGCGCACGAAGTTCGCAAAGAGGAAGAGAAGGACACGGAACAGCGGTGGCAGATCAAGAACGCACTGCGGGGGCGTGATGGCGAATCGCTGACGTGGTTGAAAGAACATGCCCACATGGGACTGCCCACCGTCCGCAAGCAGATCGACGTGATGCTTGAGGACATGACCGTCGAGCAGTTCACCGGACAATGCGGAAAGAACTCCAAAGCAGAACTCTACAGGCTCACCAAACATGCGTGAAAACAGATACCCAGCACCGATTCGATACCCAGCGTGCTCGGTATCCGATGCCCGGTTCGGCATCGGTACTGGCAGGCTGTCCGTGCTCGGTATCTTCAGAAGTGCAGATTTGCACGTCTGAATTAGTGCTTACCCGACGTAGGGCTGTCCGAACGACGTTGCCCTTCCGGGAAAGAAGGTCGTAATCGCAATTCGCGTGTCAGGTGCCTCGGTTCCAGAAGCCCAGAGATGTGTTCTTGTCCCTGTTAATGTCGCGGTTCGCTCTGCGAGCCAACGTTCTCTGTCGATCGTCGTCGCGGAAGATGAATGAGCCACTGAATCGACGTAGGCGGAACCGCCAAACAGAAAACCTGGAGATATGACCTTGCGATTAAAATGTAGGCCACAAATCGCCGAGAGGACGGCGGAAACTCGCGGCGACGTACACCTCGCTATGCGAGCGGCCGCCAAGATTTACCAGCACGCATCGCAAGCAAGTGGGTTCCTAATACGCACGCGTTTTGCGCGTCATGCTTGTATTCTGGTAAGTTCTCAAACTGCCGCTCGCCTTAGGAAGCTTCGCTTGTTGCGGTCAAGTCAGGTTTTTGATGTGCCCGTAACGGGCAGAATGATGAAGGTAGAATCATCTGGCTCTTGATCATTCTGCCCCTATAATTCTGTCCGTCCGCAGGTGTTTGAGCTGCAGGCGCTAGCCTCGGATGCTGCAATTCGGGCACCTAACTGCCATACCCGGCGCTAGCGCGTTCGGCTCAAGCCATCTCGAAACTTTCGAACACGTTCTGAGAACCGCTGCGGCACGGCACGATTCGCGGAAACCTCGTGTAACACACAGGTTAGCGCCGCCCAGCCAATTTTCTTAGAATCTACCTAAGAAAATGTCTTGCTACTTCGTCTTATCCACTGAGGCCAGTTCCGGCGGAAGGAAATGAGCGAGATCGATAGCGGCGAACGAGAACGCTGGGTCGGCGAGGTCGTCGAGCGGTACGAAGGTCCGCTCGTGCGCTATGCGGCTCAGATTACTGGCGATCTCGAACGCGCTCGTGATGTCGCCCAAGACACCTTCCTGCGGCTGTGCAATCAGGACCGTGAGCAGTTGGACGGCCACTTGGTCGAGTGGCTGTATACGGTCTGCCGGAACCGGGCGTTAGACGTGCGACGCAAGGAGCAACGGATGAAGACAATGACGGCCGAACAAGCCGCGACGCAGGAGAGCCACGACGCCGGTCAAGCCACGCTGACCGAGCAACAAGATACGACAGACCGTGTTCTGCAGTTTGTCGATAAGCTTTCCGACAACCAACGAGAAGTCGTCCGACTGAAGTTCCAAAGTGGCCTCAGTTACAAGGAGATCGCCGCCATCACCGAGCTATCGGTGAGCAACGTCGGCTATCTCATCCACGCCGCCATCAAGAAGCTCCGAGTTGAGCTTGGAGTAACGACGTAGTCATCAGCGCAACGTAGCCATCACGCTCCGCGTGATGAAAGCAACGGTGCATCAAGACGTGACCTAACATTCGATTTTGTGGACATACTCAAGCCCGCTCGCGTTTCCGCTCTCATCACGCGGAGCGTGATGGCTACTTTGGGAGAACTGCGATGATCCAGTCCGACGATCCACGCCTCACCGCATACGTGCTGGGCGAACTCGCCAACGCCGAGCGAGCAGAGATCGAAAACGAACTCGAACAGTCCGCCGAGTTGCGCGAAGAAGTCGAGGCGATCCGCGCGACGACAGCTTTGCTCAACGGCAGTCTGCAAGCCGAAGCATGTACTTCGCTCACCAGCGAGCAGCGTGCCGCGATTCAAGATCAGTCTGCTGATGCTTCCGTTGGGCTCGCCGACCGGCCAGTCCGTCACTCGCGACGTTACGCTGCTCCGATCGCAGCGTTGCTCGTGACGGCAGCCCTTCTGTGTGTCCTTGCGATTCCCGTCTTTCAGTACAACCTCATGAGAACACCTCCGCGCGAGGCGGCAATGCGTGAGGCCGAACGCGATTACTCGACGACAGAGTCGATCTCCACTCGTTCAGCGAATGAAGCGTCAGACGAGGCCTATGGCGTCAATGACTATCCCGCCTTTCGCGGAGATTCTTCGCATCAGCTAACGCCTCACACGATTCTCGATGAGGACGAGATCAGCGGAGCGATGCTCGGTGGAGTTGCTGACGGACGTGAGTATGATTGGACAGAGGCAGCAGCCAATCTGAGCGGTGCGTCGCGAAGACAGTTTGGCGAAGTAGCGGGTGAAGCCATGGAAAGCGGAGCCGCAGGTGAACCACTAGGCCGTATGGGGCTCAACGCCCATGGCGTGCCCACTGCAGACTTGGACTTTGGGTTTGACGTAGACAACAGTCTTGGACGCAATTCGCGAGCGAGCGGAGGCTTTGGCGGTGGCGGTGGTGGCGGTTTCGGGAGCAGGGGGAGCGAGCGAGAAGAAGAAGCACTCGGTATCCAAGTCAACGAAGAAAGCATTATGGAAGGAGTGGACAAGCGTTTCGAACGCCGTCCGGCGAGCAGTGTCACCGCTCCAGAATCCGATCCGATAATCAACGCGCCGGCCAGGGGAAATCCACGTGCGCCGGCTTCTGGTATGTTGACCGAGAGCGGCCGGCTGACGGGCGGCAAAGGGCTCGCTCGTGGCGAAGGACCTGGTGATGCGAGCAGGCGTGCGGAATTGCTGAAAATGCTCGACGATCCAGAGGGCGACTCGTCGCCAGAGGCCGCTCCAACCGATCGAAACTTGCCCCCTGCGCTTCGCGCGGTGAGGCCGACGCCAACGGAGCCGGCTGGCGCGAGCAAGCCTGCTGCGGCCGCCCAGGCGACCGCTGACATAGCAGATTCAGAACTCTCCGAAAGCAGCGCAGTTAACGAACGCATTTCGGATTCAGTCCCGAAAACGGCGGTACGTCGTCAGGGACTCACGGTGACGCGAGCAGTGACCGAGGCGCAAGCATTGGCCGAACTAGACAACGTGACAAGTAAGCAAGATGTTAGTGGTGGCGGGCAGGAAGTTGCGGACAAAAACTCCATAGTCGCAAGCAGAACGTGGCGGCGAGCGCAGGCGACTCCGAATGCGTCTCGTCTTGTCATCGGTGATCGCGACGAGTTGCTGATGGAAGGGATGCAAGCCAACGTCCACGTTGACGGCTTCCGAGCCCGTGTGCTGCTCGATCTCTATTACTTCAATAATCGTGGGCGCCAACTCGAAGGAAACTTCAAGCTACGTCTGCCGAACGACGCGTCGTTGTACTACTTCGCGTTTGGTCAATCGGCTTACGAATACCGTCCGCAGGTCGATCATCTCACAGCGAAAGGCTTCCTGAACGGCGAACTCGTGCGAGCGGCTGGCCTCAACCCCGGCGGGATCTTGAAAGCTCGTGAAGGGAGTTGGAGCAACGTCAAGGAAGCTCGCATCGTGCCCCGCGAGAAGGCGGCTCATGCGTACAGCGAGACCGTTCGTCGTCGCGTCGATCCCGCGTTGGTCGAGTGGTCGGGGGCTGGCGTGTTTAACGCTCGCGTCTTCCCGTTGATGCCGAACAAACTGCATCGCATCGTCGTTGGCTATGACGTCAATCTGCAGCAGGTGGGCGACGATCTCGTCTATCAGCTCGATCTGCCCGAAGATGTGGCGCAATGCATGGTCGATCTGAATGTATCGGCTCTGCCGGGCACGACCGCCGAGATCCAGCCCGAAACGCGGCCCTTCACCTCTGGTGGGAGAGCTTACTATCACTTGAACGAAGTCAGCGATCGTCAGATCGAGCTGCGATTCAAAGACAACGGAACCAGCATGTTGGCCGGCAAAGATCCGCAAGCGGGCGACTTCTTCGCGACTCGCGTCACGCCTGAGCTGCCAGCCGGCGAAGTGGAGGCCGGCCGCGAGCGTGCGGTCTTCCTCGTCGATACGTCCCTCAGCTCGCGTCCCGACAAGTTCAACGTCTGGCTCGACCTGCTAGAAGCTTCGCTCGCAAAGAACGGCGATTCGATGAAGCAATTCGCCGTGCTCTTCTTCAACATTGAATCGCACTGGTGGAAGGAAGGCTTCGTCGATAACAACGAACAGAACGTCGATGAACTGTTGACTTTTTGCCGTTCGCTCTCGCTGGAAGGTGCGACCGACCTGCAGCAAGCGATTGCCGAAGCTGCTGCGCCAAGTTGGGCTGGCAAGGCTGCCCCAGACGCTTCTACCCTCCCCCTGGGAGGGTCGCGAGGAACGAGCGGGGAGGGTTCGAGGGCGACAACAAATCAACCTTCTGATGAGGAAGGAGGCCCTCCCCGGAGCTTAGGCTCCGACCCCGCCAAAAGGAGGATGGCAGGAAGCCATGATGTCTTCCTGCTCAGCGACGGAGCCGTCACTTGGGGCGAGATGAACATCCATCAACTGAGCAAAGCGCTTTCGCAGCAGGGTGGGTCTCTGTTTGCTTACAAAACCGGCATGACCGGCACGGCGACCGGCGTGTTGGAACACCTGACTCGTGAGAGTGGCGGGGCGGTTTTTTCCGTCGTGAACGAAGAAGAGGTAGCTTCCGCGGCGACGGCTCATCGGCGTCGCCCGTGGAAGCTTTTGGATGTGACGGTTCCCGGCGGGGCGGATCTGTTGGTCGCTGGCCGACCCGAGTACATCTATGCCGGCCAGCCGCTGCTGATCGTTGGTCGTGGCGAACCCGACGCCGAAGTCATGCTTCATGTCCGTCGCGGCGACGAGGAAATGCATCTTTCGGTAAAGATCGACAATGTCATCCCGTCTGACCTAGCGTCGCGGGCCTACGGGCAAGTCTCGGTTGGCCAACTCGAAGACCTTGGCAGTTCGCTCGAAGACGTTTCAGTGGCTTATGCCCGCCACTTCCGTGTCACGGGACAAACCTGTTCGCTGCTGATGCTCGACAACGAAGCGGACTATCAGCGTTTCAACATCAAGCCCGAAGACGACGTCTTCGTCGTTCGTAGCACGCCCTCGGCCGACTTGATTACGAAAAAGCTCGACGAATTGGCCGAGCAGCTTGGTGATGCAAAGGCTGCGGTAGTCGCGTGGCTTGGCAAGTTAGAAAACACTGCGGGCTTTGAGTTCAAAGTGCCAACCGCCTTGCGTTTGGTGATTGATCGCCTGCCAAAGAACGCGTTTGAAGTGGAGCCTCAGAGGCTGGTTTGCAAGGCTCGCGAGCGCGGCGACGCGGCGAAGGCTTTCGTCCAACAGCTCGACAGTGGCAAGCTCGATTACACGACCGTGACGGCTCAGGCTACGCAGCGTTTCGAGAAGCATGGCGCCGCTGACGGGCTGCGAACACTCAGCAGCCTCGTTGAGCAGAACCCGGGCGACCCGGTGCTGACGCGCGATGTCGCGTTCTCCGCGATCGAGTGGGGACTTGGTGGTCAAGCGTACCCACTGCTGAAGCGAACGGCGTTGATGCGGCCTTACGAACCGCAGTCGTACCTGGCGATGGCGCAATGCCTGGCCGGAATTGGGCATGCTGACCTCGCGATGATCTACTACGAAGTCGCCCTCAACGCCCGCTGGCACGCGCGTTACAAAGATGTTCACCAGACCGCAGGTGTTGAATACCTGCGGCTGTTGCGTCGGGTCAACACTGGTCAACTGTCGAGCCACGCTCCGGAATACGCCGCGGCTCGGATCGACTCGCTTGCCAAACAGACTCCGATCGAGACGGCGGATCTTGTCGTCACGATGATGTGGAACACCGATCGCACCGACGTCGATTTGCACATCGTCGAACCGACGGGCGAGGAGTGTTACTACGATCACCCTCAAACTCGGATCGGTGGCAAGATCACGCGAGATGTCACCGAAGGCTACGGGCCGGAGATGTACACGTTGCCCAAGGCCAAGCATGGCAACTACAAGATCCTGGCCAACTATTTCGGCAGCGACGCCAATCGCACCAACGTCCGCAGCAAGGTCTACATCACGGTGTATGAAGACTTCGGTGGCAAGCGAGAACGCCTGACGAAGAAGACGATCACTCTAAGCGATCAGAAAGAGAAGCGAGAACTGACAACGGTGATGGTCGAGAAATAGTCTCTGGTGGAGAGGGCGAAGATGTCACGCGTCCTTTGCTTCTTTCCGTGTCCAGGCCAGAATTCCAGCTTGTTCACGTTACTGACCAATCAGGATTCCTTGGATCTCCAAAAAGCGGTCGCCCTCGATCTTGTAGATATACCCGCCGCCTTGCTGGGATCTTGCACCCTTGTTCGGCCCTGCGATGATCTGAATCGGCGAGTGCATAAAGTGTCGGACTCCGCCTTCGCGACGAAGCACGATCTCAACACGATGCGCTTGCAGAACGTTGGCATCGCTGTCGTAGTACGTGACTGTTTCGTTATTCTTTTGCACATGTTTCGTCGCGCGGCCAACGACGTTGCCCTCTCGATCGCGCAGAGAACGCTCCCAAAGACCTTGCACTGCTTGCAGGTCCGCAGCGTTGGACTTTGGTTCACCCTCGTCGTCTTGAGCGGCAAGCGGGAGGACGTCTCCAAGCGTGCAAAACAGGAAAGCCCAGCAGATCGTAACGTGTGAGCGTGACATCTTTTTCTCCTGACCAGTGCGATGGTCCGCCTCGGCAATGCGAACCTACATGAACTCAGTATTCCTCGAGCATCTGCTCGCCGCCATGGGCTGGATTGCCAATCAGCTTCTGACTTTGTGGATCGACGACAAAGTCGAGGAATTCGAGCGGGATCTGCCCGATCAGAGCTGGAATAGTCGTCGGGGACTCCCAGCACGTCCAGCGTGCAGTCTCGTTCCATGATTGTCAATCGAACCGCGTCGTAAACTCCCGCATCGCGATCGCCACTGGTCGTTCGCACTCGCTTCGTTCCACGCCGTGTGAGACCAAGCTGTTGAATGATCCGGGTCGGTAGGCCAAGCGTAGTTGATCCGGTATCGACTAGAGCGTCCGGAATGACGAGTCGGCGAACGTCCTTTGCCGTGCGAAGCCCTTGCTTTTCGCCCAGAGATCCTCCAGGTTCTCCACGGTTGCCTCAACCAGCACCCGTCCCATTTCCTTCGTCTCCATCAGAGTTCTCCTTGAACAATCACCCGTCCCAACATCATTCAATTCGAACGAAGCCGCTAAGACGACCTCGAATTAGCGGCGTGAGGTATATCGCTTCTGCCCGCAGCCGAAAGTCGAGCAAGCTCCATAGTATTCCCAGCAGTCCTTGTGATGTGGCGTCCTGCAACTCCGGCATGAGACGGCGTCGAGCTTGACATCCTCGCCACAGATCTGGCAGACAACGTCTTCTATCACCGAAGATGAACCTGCCGGCTGATCAACGAAGTCGATTCCTTCCGCGGACGCTTGCGTGGCATGATCGAAAACGTGCAGCGACAACGCAACGAATCGCGAGAGCGTCTTGTAGTCGCGGATGAAGCCTGGCTTCTTGATGATCAACCGACCGCCATTTACCGAAACGTAAACACCCCGTCGCTCCGAGAACTGTCGCAACTGATCGATTGCAAGCTGCACTTCACCGTTCAGAAAGCCCTTGATAGCCGGAACATCGTTGCCAGTAATGACGTACATATCATCGAACTTTGCGGAGCCGATCTCAATATCCGCCATGCCACCAGTTTACCGAGTCGGTGCCTGAAGCTCTCCGGATAGACCTCCATGCGAAACGTCCGATCAGGCCAACCGATGTGAAGGCGAGTGAAATAGCTGCTCTCTTTGCCGCTCGTTAGTTAAATATCGACAAGTGCAAACGCGTTGTGGTGCTTGAAGCGTACCGTCGGATGGTCGAAGAGCGAGGGATAGTGGCAGTCGCCACGATAGCGCTTCGCCAGCCGGCGATACGTGCCACGCAGAGCTTCAGCCTTCTGAACCTGAATGACTACGATGAATACGACGATCGCGACCGCAACCAGCAGAAACCCAAAACAGGCAGCGCCGTCGTTCACGAAGTCATGCCCTCACTGCTCTCGGAATGTGTTTCGGGGGGATCCGTCGATGTGTGCGGCGTAACGACTCGGGCAGCAGCTTGTGGCCTCTGATACGCAGTCTCGCCGCAACCATAGACGGAGCAACTGCGAGCATACTGCCAGCATTCGCCATGGTGCGGTGTCTTGCAGCGTTGGCAGAAGACGAGATCGATTTCGATGCCCTCGCCGCAGATCTTACAGATCACACCATCAAGCGTCTGAGCGCGGTCGCTCTGCACAAACTGGATGCCCACAGCGCGGGTGATCATCGCTTGATCGTAGAACTCCAGGGAGCGGTGGACAAACTCGTGCAATTCGCTGTACTTGCGAATGATCCGCGGCTTTTGGATGAAGATCCGTCCGCTGGAGATGAAGATGTATAGCTCGTCTTTGGCGAAGAGTTGAGCGAGCCAGTCAATCTGCCAACGCACGCCTTCGCTCAAGAGTTGCCGCACTTCCTGCTCGTCATCGCCGCGCAGCCGGAAGCGGCGATCAAAATCTCCATGACCGAGCTTCATCTCTTGCAAGCCGCGAAATGTGACTTCCCGAGGCCTTCCGTCATTCATTCGGACTTCGGCACGAAAGTTGGCGTCGGGCCAGTTGATCTGCATCTGTGTACACTTGCCGCGATACGGGCCGCGAGCAGAAGCTTCTGTCAGGAAAGCCGTCGTCTCTCCGTAACGCATGCGCATTGTCGACGAACCGAACAAGCCACCAGAGACATAAACGCCCGAGAACTGTTTGGCGAGATGATGATAGCTACGGCGGCGGGACGAGCGCGATTCACCACCCGCGGTCGATCGGATGACGACCGTGAACAGAATCATCAGCACAAAAAGTGTCAGCAGACACTCCATAGATCACTGGTCACTACTTATGAGCCACTTTAGTTTGACTCCCTCTCCCTAACCCTCTCCCAGAGGGAGAGGGAACCAATCAGTCACTTCCATTATGCCAAAGGGAAGCGGTCCTCTTCAATCGTCTCCGATGTAAAACAGATCGTCATCGTTGGGAGGAGGCCGGCGCAGTGGTACTCGCCGAGCCACGGGCAACTCAGGCGTCGGCGTATCTTCCCCGATAAAGAGGACGTCTTGTGCCGGACCAGTTTCAGGAAGCGAGACGCGTCGAGCTCCCTTCCGTTCATACCGTATGACGTTCGAGCCGCTCGGTGCGTTCTTGTCGCGGAGCGGCCGCGGATCGACCGGGAGCGGCAAGTGGCATTCATCTTCGAACCAGTTCTTGGCGGAATAGTTCGCGGCACTCTCCAGGTTCATATAGGCAAGACGGGCGACATCCCACAGACGTTCACACACGACGTCCAATCCTAAGTCCTGCTCCCAAGGCAGGCCGATGTCTTTGACGTTAATGAAGCCGCTGAACGACACGTTGGGATGGAACAGCGGGGTCGTCCAACGAATGTCGGGCGGTCGCTGTGGAAACGAGTAGGGCAGCCGCAGCTCGACACGATGCAGCTCGACGTACTCGATCTCCGACTCAGACGACGTGTCTTGAGCAACACCCTTGCCTCGAAAGAGGAGCGTGTATCGATCTGGAGCCTCGCCGACCGACTCGAAGTCGAAGACCGAACTCGTCTTCTTCAACGCGTGCAAACATTCCAGCTCGGCAGCCAAACGATTCTGGCGATCTTCTCTTGTCACGGTCTAGTCTCCGAATGTCGCCCTCACGCTCCGCGTGATCGCGGACCTCCGAGCGACTGCATCTATGTTATTCGACTATTCTTCGGTTTCCTTCAATTCTTCTTCATCGAGATCCGATGCCGGTTTGGGAATCAACAAACTCGCCAGGGCAAGCGCGGTTAACACGGCTGCCGCTCCGCCCAGAATCCACCTCCAATTTCGTCCCTCACCTTTCGCGTCGTCATCCTTCTTCGATTCTTTGTCGTCCTTCGGTTGAAACGCCTCCAACTCTTTTTCGAGCTTCGCAATCGCTAGTTTCTGGTTCTCTCCGACGGTGTCTCGTATTTTTAGCGTTTTTCGCAGACTCGCCTCTCGGTTCTCCGCGTCTTGCAAGTGTCGGTTGAGCTCCTTCAACCGCGCGTCGAGTTGCTGCTCGAGAGCCTTGTGAGCGCGGACGCTATCACGCAGTTCGCTCGCTTCTGTTGTCCTCTCGACCAACGAGTCAACCAGCGGGGCAGGGCTACCGTCCCAATCGCCGACTACTCTGTCGAGGATTTCGACCTTGGAGTCGATCTCGGAGTTCCGCCGCTGCGCGTCCGCTAGTTCCTGAATGCTCCTTTGCAGCGCGACGATCTCCCTGGGTGGTTTTCCTTCGTCGGGAGCTTCAGCCGGCATCAATAGCTTCCAACTGAGTAACATCAAGAAACAAAACTGCATCGCCAACATGCCGAGCACAGCCACGCCTTGCCACGGTTGCTGACCACCGACGTTGACGATCGGAGCTGGTCCCGACGAGGTTCCGCGAAATCGAGGATCACCGGCCATCGCAAATTGTCCTTCCAGATAAGTAGCGCACTCCTCCAGCTCATATTGCCGGAAGCGTGAAGCAATCAAATGAAAACCGCCTGTCCGCAATGTTCCTTCGGCCGCATCGTCCGACCATTGGAAGAATCCGCGATCCTGG
This sequence comes from Planctomycetaceae bacterium, assembly GCA_002726245.1. Lineage (GTDB taxonomy): Bacteria > Planctomycetota > Planctomycetia > Pirellulales > Pirellulaceae > PBSM01. The sequence goes on from PBSM01000236.1 coordinate 15,569, forward strand.
CGACACGGATCGATAACGAGTGCGACGTCGAGCTTTTTGTTGAAGAAGTTGTTGCAGATGAACATGTCCATCCCCGACAGAAAGACACTCCAGTCCGGATGGGTGTGATACCAGCCAACCATCTGCAGTTCTTCGGGGAACTCGTCGCGTTCTCGCGTGATCTGAGCCCATGTATCATGCGTAAACTTGAAGCTGCCTTTGGTGCTCTCGTAGTGCTGGGCTCTCAAGCTGTCAGTTACCAAGACGAACGGGCGGCCGTCTTCGTCTTCGTACTGACCACCGAGCATCACTCCACCCAACTCGACACTCGTGTCCGATAACGCATGCTCCTCCATGTCGCGCATGGCGTCGAGATCGACAAAGATCGGCAACTCACCGTCCCGCGGCAAATGGACCGCTGCCACCGCAAAGTGCTTGTTCGCGTCGGGACGCAAACGCACTTCCGGCGTCGTTTCTTCAACGTCGCCGAATTGGATATCGAGTGAGTCGTCGGTGGTCATTTGGTCGCTGGTCACGAGTCATTTGTCATTCGTCATCGGTTGCTCAGCATCACCGCCTAGCAACACGACCTGTTCGCCTGCGCTCGTTTCAACGCGAACAATGTCGTACGGTGGCACACCGAGCGACGCGAGCGTCTCGCTCGCCAAAGCTGAATCGGAAGCAATTGAATGTGTTAGAGTGGGCTTAGCTGTCTCGCCGCATTCAGGACACTTGGCCTCATCCGTCCCGACCACTTGTAGCGGCTTCATAATCCTGGCTTGCGTATCGCACTTCGCGCAACGGACGTCAACGACCAAGTCGCGATCGAGCGACAACGTCATCGCGTCTTCGACATCAAGCGATTCGCGGACCGCCGCAAATAGGTCCGTTGCTGTACTCTCCGAACAAGACAGCGGCAACTCGATCGGAGCAGGATATGTCTCGTGGCTTAAACAGTCTTCACGCCGCTGAAAGGAAGTTTTATAGAACTGATTCGTCACTCCGTTAAAGACACAAGCGACACCAGATTCAACAGGCATTCCGTGAATCAACTTCAACGCCTCCTGCACCTGCATGCCAGCGATAATCGACGAAATCGTCGGTGCCGTCGGCACCTTCCCGGCGAGGAGATCTTCTTGTCGTAGCAACGGACAGCTATAGCGCAGGTTGATCAGGCGATAATCGTTCTCTGTCATCGCGCATTCGTAACAGGCGCTGTCGGGCGGCGCGAAGACTTTCACGACACCATTGATCTCTTGAATGCCTCCATCGATCCACGGCGTGTTGACCTTCCAACACTGACGATTCACCCACAGTCGAGCTTCGCGATTGTCGAGACAGCCAATCACCACATCGACGTCTCGGAAGAGCCCTAATCCAACGTCCGTGACTACATTGGCCATCATCGGCGTGATCGTCGTATCCGGATTTATATCGCGGATCGTCTCTGCCGCCGCTTCCGCCTTTGGCCGGCCACAATCTCGCTGGCGGAAGAGAACGGATCGCGTTAGATTTGACTGTTCGATCTCGTCGAAATCGACGACGTAGACGTTTCCGATTCCGAGGAGGGCAAGGTTCTTCAACACTTCATTCCCGAGAGCCCCCGCCCCAACGACCAGCACTTTCGCGTTCGCCAGCTTCTCCTGATGCCACCAGGCAATCAGCCGCAATCGCGAATAGCGGTCGTCATCATCGATAATCAATGACTCGTTGGACATCAGCCGTGCTTACTCCGAAATACAACGAAACCCACAGTCAACAACTTCCCCTTGCCGCCACTGAAAGAAGCCGAATTCCTGCCGCTGCGGATCAACGACGAGAGCGATTTGCCAGGGTTCGCTGAAAAAGTGACGGTGAATGAACAAATCGTAGGCAGACAGAAAGATTCCGAAGTTGGGATGCGTGTGGTGCCAGCCGAGCACAACCTGGTCGGGGAACTGCTCGTCCACCTCGCGAGTCAACTTCGCCCACGTGTCGTGCGTGAACGTCAGCGACGCGGCTCGCGATTGGGCCTCCACGGCTGGCAGAAAGTGCCGGATCTCAACATATTCGGAATCGTCGATATACAGACCACCGAGCAGAAATCCACCCAGTTCTCGTCCCGGATCTTGCTCGGAATAATCGAGAATGTCTTCCAAGACCGGTTCGTGGATGAAGATGGGAAGCGTGTCGCGGTGGATCGTTCCGATCGCTCCCCGCTGCGACGGAGCCGGTTTTGGAATCGGTTCGATCATGGATCGTTTCTTTGTAGGTCACCGTCGCGACGGTGACTTTCGGTCGGGACGACCTCAACTCTTGGTCGATTACCCGCTCGCATAACATGCAAGGTCACGTTCGACGAACGTGACCTACTCAATAAACAGAATGTCTGGATCCCCGGGCTCGATGACTTCGGCTTCGACGACTTCTTCGCCATCAATGAAGAAAACATCGAGCGTTGGATCTTTCACCGTTGCCGGCGCCTTGGTAATCGGAGGCTTGTGGCCGTTAACCTCTCTCGCCAAGCCCGCGATACGATCGCGAAGCGGCCGTTCGTCAACGGGAAGACGATAGGTGCGTTGTGTCTTGGCCCACAGCGCAGCCTCGCGGTTGTAAGGGCTCTCGACATCGAAGTTCTGGTAACGAATTATGTCCCACAACATGCAGCACAGTTCGTCAAGGTTTAGACTGGGAACCCAGTGCGTTCCGTACCCGCCAAGGCAAACAACACCGCTGGCCGAGATATTCGGATGAAAGATCGGGCTCTTCCAAGCCAAGTCGGGCATCATTCGCGGATAAGACGCCCCAAGCGTAATGGCAACCTCGTGCTGCTCGAAGAGCAGTACATCTGCCGTCCGATCTGGACGCCACAGTCCGCGCCCGCGAAACTTCACGACATAAGCCTCGGCCTCATTGCCATACGGAGCACGGGTCGGCTCGAAATCAATGATCGAACTCTCATCGCGCAGCTTTTCGAGCGCTTTGAAGTCCGTACGCAAACGACGAATGCGCGGCGATTCACGCATGACAAGTTCCTTCGGTCAAGAGCTGATAGGCAAGAGTCGGACACTGAACGCCATTCTTTCCGATTCTTGACTCCTGTCCCTCGACGTCTCTAGCCCGCGACGATCTCCGGGTAGACGATCAGATGGTCGCCATCACCAATGCTGGCTTCCACGAGCGTTTGGCCTTCGCGCAGCCGCTTGCCACCTTCCTTGTGATCGAGGCTGTAGCTCATTGGCTGGCCATCGGGTCCCATCACCGGAAGATTCATCTTGGTGATGATGTTGGGAAGGATTCGCTTGACCGTTACGCTATCCGCGATCACCGCATCTACCGATTTGGCACCCGTTTGATCGAGAAAAGTGACTCGGGTACCTTTCCGTTCCTCATTCTGCTCTGACATCGCGATACTCCACCTCGCTAGACGTGATTCATACCGGGTTCTGTCCCGGCCCCAGTTGGGCATTGACCGCAAGCGAACCGGATGGGTTCACAATACGCCCGTATTTCTGATGAGTATTCGTCCCGTTGTCCGTAATCTTAGCGGATGCCAATTGCGAATCCAACTAGCCGCGAGACGCCTCAAACTCGACACATCAAAGACGTTATGGCCAACGCTGGCTAAAGTCGATGCTGAGGATTTTCCGGCCGCAGCTAAACCAGCCGGCCAACGGCCAGTGGCTTAACATGCCTACTTTCTGTCGCCGTTGGACTGAGCGCAGATGAGTGCCCCAGTCTGGCTTGCAGTTGCGGACCCGGCGGGACTAGGTATATTGTGAGTTTCGCCAGTGGCGATCGGTGGTCGCCCTGCGGCGAGAACCAATTGCGAACCAAGAACGCTAGGAACTATCCGATGGCACGGGTCTGCGAAGTTTGTGGAAAAGGCACCCAAATGGGGAATAGCGTCGAGCTTCGTGGTAAAGCGAAGTACCTGGGTGGCGTTGGTACCAAGATCACGGGGATCTCTCGCCGGAAGTTCAAGCCGAATCTGCAAAACGTCAAAGTCACGACGTCCAACGGCACCAACAAGACGATGAAAGTTTGTGCCGCGTGCTTGCGGAGCGGAGCCGTTACGAAGGCAGTTCGCAACAAGCCGTTTAAACTGCCTGGCGAAGCGAAACCCAAGGCGAGCTGACGATGAGTCTGACTCGTGACGAAGTCGCCAAAGTTTCCCTGCTGGCTCGACTCCGTTTCAGCGACGAAGAGCTTGAGACGCTGACCGCCCACCTAGGACAAGTTGTCGAATACGTGCGTCAGCTAGAAGAGCTCGACACAGATGCTGTGGAGCCGATGGCTCACGTCGCAGACATCAGCAACGTTCTCGTGCCCGACGAGCCGCGTTCGAGTTTGGATCGAGAAGCAGCTCTTGCGAACGCTCCCAAACGCGATGACGAGTGTTATCGTGTTCCGGCAGTGCTCGGAGAGTAGCCATGGAACTGCACGCCCTCGGTTCAAGTGCGGAGTTCGTTTGTGTAGGCACGCGGTTCGTCAGCTGCATCGCGGCGATAGATAGTAGCCTGGGGCGCAAGCCCCAGGGAGCATACCACCAACCATTGGCAAAGCCCCGGAGGGGCGACACACACGATCCCTCGCTTGTGTCGCTCCTCCGGGGCTTAAGGTGGTCGTACGCCCAGCATTCCTGGGGCTTGCGCCCCAGGCTACTGACTGCCGCCGCTACGCGGCTGAAGACCGCCCGTGCGAGGACAAAGTAGGCATGTCCATACTGAAATCAACTGCTACCGAACTACTCGCCGAATTGAACGCTGGGCGAGCCACTTCAGTTGAGATAACACAGGCTTACCTTGACCGGATCGACGAGACAAATGGCAAGATCGGTGCGTTCTTAAGTGTTGCGAAGGAGCAAGCTCTTGCGGCTGCGCAAGCGATCGATAAGAAGCGAGCTTCCGGCGAGGCCGTTGGAATCCTGGGAGGTCTCCCTGTCGCCATCAAAGATGTGTTGTGTACAAAGGGTTGGACGACAACTTGTGCGTCACGAATGCTTGAGAACTTCGTACCGCCTTACGATTCGACTGTCGTTGCCAAGCTAAGAGCCGCCGACGCCGTCTTGATTGGCAAGACAAACATGGACGAGTTCGCGATGGGCGGCTCGACCGAGAACTCAGCGTTTCAAGCGACTCACAATCCGTGGGACGTTGCTCGCACTCCGGGCGGATCTAGCGGAGGCTCAGCGGCCTGCGTCGCGGCATCGATGGTGCCGTTGTCGATTGGAAGTGATACTGGCGGATCGATTCGCCAGCCCGCTGCGTTCTGCGGCGTGACAGGCTTAAAACCGACGTATGGTCGTGTGAGTCGATACGGCTTGGTCGCGTTTGCGAGCAGCCTTGATCAAGTCGGCCCCCTTGGACGGACGGCCGAAGATGTCGCGTTGCTGCTCGGAGCGATCGTGGGACACGACGTCATGGACTCGACTTCCGCGGACGTCGTGATGTCGAAGTACACGGACACCGTCCAGCAGCCGATCGAAGGCTTGCGCATCGGAATCGCTCGCGAACACTTCGGCGATGGCTTGAATAGCGACATTGAGGCAGCAACTCGCGATGCTCTAAAGGTCTTTGAATCGCGGGGGGCGACGATTAAGGACGTCACACTGCCGCATAGCAAATACGCGATCGCAACTTACTACATCATCGCGCCGTGTGAGGCGTCGAGCAATCTTGCTCGGCACGACGGCGTTCACTACGGCTACCGCACCAATGAGAAGGCGATGCTGGCCGAGTTGGCCGAGGAAAATAAGCTGCTCGAAGCAAGCGGCGACAAGAACGGGTTAGCGAACCTCGACAGCGGCCTTGTCCGCATGTATCGCAAGACGCGATCGGAAGGTTTCGGCGCTGAAGTCAAACGCCGCATCATGCTTGGTGCCTATGCACTCAGTGCCGGCTACTATGATGCTTATTATGTGAAAGCGTTGAAAGTGCGAAGATTGATCCGCCAGGATTACGATGCCGCTTTCAACGAAGTCGATGTCATTGCCGGCCCGACCGTCCCCCAGCCAGCGTTCAAGCTCGGCGAGATGATTGACGATCCTCTCGCTATGTACTTGCAGGACTTGTACACAGTCAGTGCGAACCTCGCGGGAATTGCCGGTATCTCGATTCCGTGCGGCATCGCCGGCGGTGGACTTCCCATCGGGCTGCAGCTTCAGGCTCCACCTTTCAAGGAAGAGCGTTTGCTTCGAGCCGCACGCATGTTTCAGAAAGAAACGGACTGGCATACGAAAAGGCCGAGGTTGTAGATAGTCGTTCGTCACTTGCCATTGGTCATACAACGAGTGACTAATGACAAGGGACTAATGACCAGTAACGAATGACCGACTACCAAATCATTATCGGCTTGGAAGTGCATGTGCAGCTTCAAACAAAAACGAAGCTGTTCTGTCGCTGTAGTACGAAGTTCGGCCAACCGCCGAACACACAGACTTGCCCCGTCTGTATCGGCCTGCCCGGGGCGCTTCCCGTGATGAATCGCGAAGCGTTTCGGCTGGCGCTCAAAACGGCGGTTGCTCTGAACTTGGAGATCCCTGAATTCACTAAATGGGATCGCAAGAACTACTTCTACCCAGATCTGCCGAAAGGATATCAGATCAGCCAGTTTGATCTTCCCATGTCGCAAAACGGTTGGCTCGCGATCGCCGATCCGAAGGACGAATTTGAGCCAAAGACAATCAGGCTCACCCGCGCTCACCTCGAAGACGATGCCGGTAAGAGCATGCACGATGAAGCGGCGGGCAAAGCGGACAGCCGCATCGATCTTAATCGCACGGGGACGCCGTTGCTGGAGATCGTCAGTGAACCTGACATCCGTTCTCCGCGAGAAGCCAAGGCTTATCTGAACGAATTGAAGTTATTGCTGACTTACCTCGGCGTCTCGGACTGCAACATGCAGGAAGGGAGCTTGCGGGTCGATGGGAATATCAATCTTCACATCGACACGTCCGACGGCAAAGTCGCTACGCCGATCGTGGAAGTGAAGAACATGAACAGCTTCCGAGCTGTCGAGCGGGCGATGGCTTATGAAGCGACCCGGCAGTATGAAGTCTGGCAAGAGCACAAGATCAAGCTCGGTGATCCCGGTGGTCACAAAACAACTCGCGGCTGGGACGACCAAAAGCAAGTCACGCTCAAGCAACGCGAAAAGGAAGAATCAGCCGACTACCGCTATTTCCCAGATCCCGACCTCTTGCCGGTGATCGTCAAGCCTGCTGAAGTCGAGGAAGTTCGTAAGAATCTCGGCGAGTTGCCGGCGCAGATTCGCGAGCGACTGGAAACAGCTTACGGGATCGATCCATACGACTCGGACGTGATCGTGAATCAAGGCCGGGACGTTGTGAGCTACTACGAGGAGTTGGCGAAGTCGAGTGGTGACGGCCGGCGAGCAAGCAACTGGATTCAGCAAGATGTGTTACGCACGCTGAACGAGAACGAAATGTCGATCACCGCATTCTCGATTTCCGCGGCATCGTTATCGGAACTACTCAAGGCGATTGACAGCGGAGACGTTGATAACACGCGGGCTAAGGACGTCTTCGCCGAAATGTTCTCTACTGGCAAGTCAGCGTATGAGGTTATGACCGCTTTAGGCATCGAGAAAGTGGACGCCTCCGCTATCGAAGCGCTTTGCCGCGAGTTGTTGGAAGCCAACCCGCAAGTCGTCGAAGACCTCAAAGCTGGCAAAATGAAAGCCGTCGGCGCACTAATCGGTCAAGCAAAGAAGCGTAACCCGAACGTGAATCCCGGTCAGTTCAAAGATCTCTGCCTGAAGTTGGCGGAAGAGATGTAGCGAGTCTTGCTCCCTGGCCGGGGTGAGGGGTCGCCGGCGGGAGTACGGTACAAGCCAACTCGATAAAGTAGAACCGTTTGCGAGTCTCCTCACCCTAACCCTGGGCTGGCTTGCATCTACTGCCGGCTGCTGCATCGCACGTCCAATATCCAGTGAGCCGAATTTATGAACTCAGCGACGTCCATATGTTGTGACAGCGTCGTCTTCA
>PBSM01000237.1 GCA_002726245.1 Planctomycetaceae bacterium
AGCGAATACTTCATCCCCTGGAGCAGACGCCCGACCGTCTTGGCCGAGCAGAGCTTCAATCGTCCTGCCAGAGTTCGCAGGCTGCTGCGAGTGTATTTCGAGTGCCCTTCGGGATCGCCGCCGGTTTCCGGTTCGATGATCTCCTTCAGTCGCTGCTCGATGTCAGGAGTTTTTTTTGATGGAGGGCCGTCCGCCGCCCGGACGCCTCACACGACCATCATGGGGATACTCACTGAGTTCGCGGTCGAGATCGATCCTTCCCTGTCGCACGGTTTTTGGATCGATGCCCGCAAGTTCAGCCACCTGCTTCGTCCCGCCACGCCCGAGAACTTCGGAGAGCAACCCCGCGACCCATCGTCGCTGTTGCTCATCAAGTCGCCCAAACACCAATGGTAGGTGCTTCTGCGCAATCGCAAGATTCGCCGTCGACACAATCGATCCCTCCATGGATCAGCGGTCCGCTCTATTGTCAGACGACTTATAACCCCAAGTACTAGTTTCGGGAAATAGATATTACTCACTTTCCAAGTGACTTCAGCCGAACGAAAACCAGCGGTTTTCGAGGTCACGCTCGGCGAGCGTGACCTACTCATTCGGCAAGCTGGAAACAGAACAGCTTGCCGAGTTCGCCTGCCGTCGTGCGAATGTAGAGCCGCCCGTTTGAATACGCCGGTAACGCCCGCATCGTCGTAGATGTGAGTTCTGCCTTGGCGAGTTCTTTGAAGGCACCTGGGTCTGCCTGCGCGAGCCGTAATGTCCCGTCAATACCGACGATGAGCAAGCGGTCACCCACCAGGATCACGTGCGCGACGCCTGAACGGTCAAAGCTCCAGCGGACCTCACCTGTTTTCGCGTCGATACAACGCAGCTCGCCGTTTTGATAGTCTTCACGGCCGTGGCAGCCGTAGAGGAATCCGTCTCGATAAACGCAAGTAGTGTACTGGCTCGACATTACTTCTTGTTTGTCCCAGATGCGCTTCGCCGAGCTGGCACCGATCTGCCAGAGTTGCGCGCCGACTCCATAACTTGAAGCGACAAAGAGTCGGTCGCCCCATAGCAAAGGTGTGGCTGCGTTCACCGTTGGTCCGGAGCGGCCGAAGGGGAATCGGAAGCGTTCACTACCGTCTCGTGGATCAATTGACACGGTGTTCATTCGCGTGATGAAAACGACATGCGTCTGGCCTGCAACGCGAGCCACCGATGGCGATGAATAGCTCGCAGCTTCGTCGGTGACTTGCCACACGGTCTTGCCCGTTTTCAAGTCAAACGCGACCAGCCCGGCGTCGTCGCCGCCGACATTCACGAGCAGTTTGTTGTCTGCCACAATCGGCGTCGCACCCGCTCCGAAGTAGCCCTCGTCGCCGCGATAGTCTGAATAGGCCGCACGACTCCAGCGATTCTTGCCGTCCGCGAGCGCGACACAATGCAAGTCGCCGGCGGCCCCAAAGACATAGATGCTGTCGCCGTGGACAAGTGGAACACAGCGCGGGCCGACGTCGGGGTTAATGGTTCCGCGGTAAGAAGCTTCGAATTCTTGATGCCAGAGTGAGCGACCGGTCTTTCGATCGATTGCCTCGACGCGCTCGCTGTCATCGACTCGATGAAAAACAATTACGCGATCACCGACAACCGCCGGTCCCGCGAACCCCTGGCCCACCTCGCGGCTCCAGACCCGTTTTGGCCCGGCGGCAGCCCATGGCTCGATCGGCTTCTCGTCTTGGGCGATGCCATTACGAGTCGGGCCAAGAATCTGAGGCCACTCGCCAGCCAGGGCACTCTGACTGAGTAGGAGTGGCAACACCAGAGCGATGGCAAAGAAAGTACTTCGTCGATTGCGGTCGGACGACATGGGCGAGGCCTTTCGTACATGGGATCGAGGGAGGTCGCGAACCCCCTTCACTTCCTGGCGATTGGAGTACAATACTGGCCGACCGTCAACCTTGCTGGGGCGTACCAGCGCGCCGGCGAATTATTCATAAGCAGAGCATCGTGGTCAGAATCTTTCGTCCTTGGCAAAAGAAGCGTGGCTCGCGCCGAACAGGCTCGCGTCTGGCAGGCAGCGTCGGCGAAGCGGTGTTCTTTGGGATGCTGTTCCTTTTGGGAGCTGTTGCGCTGACGACGGTGATTGTATCGCAGATCCTCAACCCGACGCCGGAAGTCTTGCGACCGGGCTTTGGTTTTTGGCTGATGGTGGTGGTGATGGCGTCGTTCGTGCTGCTAGGTGGCGGTGGTGTCATGCTGACAGCGTTCCAAGCCGGCGCGTCGATCGAGCGTCGTTCCGCACTCGTCAGACAAGCGGCGGGAATCGATCTCATCAGCGAAGCTCTGCCATCTTCGCAACAGCATCCGAACATCCCCCGCGATGCTGATTTGACCAACAGCCCCGGCGTAACGTTGGTTTTCCGCTTGCCGACCGCGCAGATGCCCGTCTGGCGTTTGACTCTCGCGACGCTTGTCTTTTTGCTGCTCACAGCCGTCACATCCGTTGTTTGCGTCATTGTGGTTAACCACCATTTGGCGCAGACGCCAGACTGGTTTCTGACCCTCTTCGCCGTTCCGCTGGTGATCGCTAACTTCTGGGCAGTTAAGTACTTTTTCACCGAACTAGGTGTTCACACCCGACATGGACCGACCTGTTTCGAGATATCTCACCACCCCTTGCGTCCGAACTCCGAGTGTGAGATTTTTGTATCGCAGGCTGGTAGATTTTCTCTACCGGCTTTCACTGTAGCCCTGGTCTGTGAAGAAGAGGCAACCTATTCACAAGGGACAGACATTCGGACCGAAACTCGTGTGGTCTACGAAACCGAGGTTCTTCGTCAAGAAGACATCAGAATCGAGGCTGGCACGCCGTTTGAGGCACATAGCCGATTGTCGATCCCTGGCGGTGTGATGCACTCCTTCCAGTCGGGGCACAACGCAGTGCGTTGGAAGTTCGTGGTGCGCGGAACACCCGTGAGCGGCCCGAGTATGGCCCGTACTTTCCCCGTACTTGTATATCCAGACAATCAGAATGGCCAGGAATAACGCAGCGCTCGTGGAGACGAGCAGTATTTCGTTGCCTGGACGACTGGACGCGTGCGATGGAACCGCTGCTCAGTTTACAGATCGATGATCCACACCGTACCTATCAGCCCGGTGACGAGTTGGAGTGTGAGTGTCAGGTCGATGCCATTGACGCCAGCGACATTCAAGCCATCGAGACTTCTGTCCTGTGGTATACTGAAGGCAAAGGCGACGAGGATTTGGGCGTCCACTACTTCGAGCGACGAGTTCCGAACGACGCCGAAGACGGTGATCTTCGCCCGATGCACCGCTTCGCGACCGTTTTGCCGAACAGCCCTCTGAGCTATTCCGGCGGGATCGTCAAAGTTAGGTGGTGTGCACGAGTCCGACTTTTCTTGAGAAGAGGCAAAGAGTTGTTTTTCGAGCAGCCATTCCATCTCGGCGCAGTCGCCCCCATTAGGATCTAACGTAACAGTGAGTCACCGCTTCGACGATCTCGCACCGATGTTTCCCGATCAGAACCCCTTCTCGACATGGGCGGTTCGACCGGGTGCGATAGTGTTCCGCTTTGTCAACGGTTCTAGCCGCGAGAGTGTGCTCACCAAGCTAGAGGAGAACGGCTGGTGGGGTGAAGTTGTCGGGCCCCACGGTTCCGGTAAATCAACGCTTCTGGCAACGCTGGCCCCTGGCTTCGAGGAGCGAGGTCGTACCGTCAAACGCTATGTCGTCAAGCTGGGCGAGAAGCAACTGGCGATAAACACACTGGAGCTGCGCAAGTGGACGCCCAACACGCAGGTGGTTGTCGAAGGCTTTGAGAAGCTTGGGCGTCGTAACCGGAAGATGATCGAGACCGTCTGCAAGCGGCAACAGGCGGGCCTATTAGTTACCTGCCACGAATCCCTTGGCTTTCCCGCGCTGCTTCAAACTTCGATCTCGCTGGAGCTCGGGATCTCGCTTGTGCGAGACCTCTTGCCGCCAGACTGTGATTTCATATCGGACGATGACGTCCGACGCAGCTACGAGCGACACCGGCATAATCTGCGCGAGTTGCTGTTCGAGATGTACGACTTGTACGAAAAACGCAGGCCGCGTGACGGCTGATTCTAACGACTTGCCGCTGCATCTCTCTTGAGCCTTCCCTGTGATCTACGCTTGTCTAGCGGTGCGCGCGGGTGTGTGTCGCTAGCCGCGGAGCGGCGACAGACAATAGCCTGCCAGGTAGGAGATTCGATGACAAACCGAGCCCCGGAGGGGCGGCACAGAAGCATCTGACCATGTCGCCCCTCCGGGGCTTTGGGTGTTGGATTCGTACCATTCCGGGGGTTTACACCCCCGGCTACTAGATGTCGTCCCTGACGGGACTGAAGAAAGAAACGGTCCCAGGTTAAAACCTGTGGCTATTCGCCATCACCCCTTGCGGACAGACTTGCTACCCAAGATGCCGGTTTAGTTTCAGATCCGCTACTTAGGAGATCGAGATGGCCAAATGTCACAACAAGACAGTTGCCTTGTTAATCGCAGTGCTCGTTCTTACGGCAACATCGACCAGCATGGCTGATCCATGCGACTGGCTGTTGTGTCACCCGACGTCGTCTCCGACATGGGGGTCGGCGTGCTACCCGAGCGGGCATGGAATTGGCGGTTACTCGCCAAGTTATCATTCGAAATGGAAACGCGTTCCGGTGACAATGTACGGCTCGGCGGTGGTCCAGAACCCGCTCACAGGCGTAACTATGGCGACGCTCGTGCCCTGCAATACATTTGAGTGGCAAGTTCACCGAGCCAAAAATCTCTCTCTGCAACATCGTCCGATCTACTGGCAGTCGTACAACTCGCCGTATCAACAGCCAACCCCAACGTGCTTTCGGACGAAGCTCGATTTGCAACGCGGGGGCAGCCTTCCGGTTGACGCAAGTAGTGAAGTCGCTCCGTACTACGAACGCGGCAATACACGGCTCGTGCCAGCTCCCTCGGCCACACCGCGATCTTTGCAGCCGGCCGACCAACAACCTCAACTCAGGCCCGATAATCTCCGCACACCCCGTGCAACCTCAACGAATCGGCAAAGCACGACATGGCGCATTGATCCACCTGCTGTTCAATCACTCCGTGGCCTGCCAGGCAGAAAACCGAGCATGCAAGGCGTGCCCCAATTGCTGGCTCCACAGAACCTCCGCTCGGCTGCGACCGAACTGGAATCGCGTGGAGTCGTGCCAATCAATTGGCCAACATCGTTGCCGGGAAGCGGTGCAACGACAAAGTCGCGAGATGTATGGGACGACAGTGGTTGGAAGTCAGCTCGCGCGTGGTAGAGCCGAAGGCCGTCGCGACGCTTCCGTCAAGCCAGAAAACCAAGACGGAATCAGTCGGAGTATCGAATATCGAACAAGGAAATGTTGAAATCTGAACTTCGGCTTTCGACATTCCTTGTTCGATATTCGACATTCAACTCGGCGGGTTGGGAACCTCGCGGTTGACGATGACACCGACAGGCAGATGAAGCTGCCACCGGCGTCTCAGTATCACTCGAGACGCCGGTGCAACTTGGAACAGAAGACAAGCGAGGGCAAGCTTTTACTCGTCGGCAGCTGGACGCTGCGGTCGGCGCCGTTCTCCACCGCCGTCATCGCCACCACGACGACGATCACGGCCGCCGCCGAAGCCGGCGAATGCGGGGAAGTCAAACGGCTCCCCCTTCAGCTTAGCGAATTCCTCGCGTTGCGATTCGGTCAGCTTCCCCAGTGCATCCTTCTCGATCGCCTTTCTCAACTCCGCGAACTTGGCCATCATCTCCTCGCGATTTGGCCGTTCACCACCTTCGCCACGTTGGAAGAGCGCTCCCATTCGCTCACGCATGCTACCGAGAACTCCCGCGATTTCCTTTCGCTTGTCCTCGGACAGACCGAGTTTTCCGGCAACCTCTTCAGACACCAACGCGCCTGTGCCTGCTCGTTGAATCGCGAGTTCCTTCAGCCGATCCATCTGATGCGGCAACAGAATTTCGGAAAGCAACTCCTCCGCCTTCTTGTTTTGTTCTCGCTGCCGTTCCTGTTGCTCTCGCTGCCTAGCCTGAAACTCTTCCCGTAACTTGGCCCGCTCCTCTTCGCTGAGATCCTGGAAGTTGCGACGTTCTCCACCTTGCGGTCGCTGGCCGTCGCCTTGCGGCCGTTGGCCGCGAAGTTCTTCTTGCATCTTCTCGACGTCGGCAAGCTGTTCATCAAGCAACTCGATCTCTTTACGCACTTCCTCCATCCGCAAGAGACCAACGATGCCGCCACCGCCTCGCCCAGGGCCACCGAACCCTGGACCGCGGCCTTGGCCCTGCCCGCGCTGGCCTTGGCCGCGCTGGCCTTGGCCTTCGCGCCGTTTTTGTTTTTGTTCTTCTTGGGCATCAAGCTGTGCAACCACGACAGCCACCAAGACTGTCGCGACGAGGAATGTCAACTTACTACGCATCGTGTACTCCTTGCTCATTGAAAGTGACGTGCTGATGTCTTCGGTTCAAAGGATGTTGCCGCGGCGAGCGTGCGACTCAAGCATTTGCTTCAGGTTCGAGCGTCCGCGATGAATCAACGACTTTGCCGCGTCCGCGCTCGTTCCGATCGCGTCGGCTACGCCAGTGTAACTAAGACCGTCGAGGTCGCACAAAACCACGGCTGCTTTTTGGCGTTCAGCGAGCCGATCGATACAGTCTCGTACAATCTGTCGTACTTCGCTGGTCTCGGCCGCCGCTACGGGCGACGCGTCTCTTGGTGTTGAGGCGAAGGCGTCGAGAGGATTGTCGCGGAACGAAGGGTCGCGTTCAAAGCTAACTTCGTGGCGACGGGCCAGTGTGCGGCGGGCGTTCAAGACGACGTTGTTCGCGATGGTGAACAGCCAAGTTGAGAACTTGGCTCCCACAACGTATGTCCGACGCGCCCGATAGACTCGCAGGAAGACCTCCTGCGTCAAATCATCCGAGTAAGTAACCCCCCCCATCAGGTGGCTGATCACGCCTCGGACGCGATCTTCATACTTGGTCAGCAACGCTTCAAACGACCGTTGACACCCAGCTCGAACCTTGAGCATTAACTGAACGTCGGGGTCGCGGGCGGCTGCGGAAGCAGCAGACTCGTGCGAGAAGGTAACCATGCGTGCCTGTTGGAGCTGGAGGGCGATTAACGTATTATCAAATAAGCAATTACGTCCGATTCCCGGCGGCCGGAGGCGGTTGTCAAATCGGCACGACCGACTGAGCCACGCAGCTAGAAACGGACTCAAATGGAAGTTTCTACTGAAGATCAACATTTTTTTCGCAACTTGTTCGGGGCAGTTCGTAAATCCAGAAGTGGTTGTAGACTGCGACCGCTTCCTCTCGTTTGACCCATAGGTGGATAGTACTTGATGGACAACAGCGACGCTCTGACAGCAGAAGAGCTCAAACGTCTTGAGCAGGGCGACGATACTGCGCTAGCGGAGCTGTTTTCCCAGCATCGCGAGAGGCTGTGGCGGATGGTCAACTTCCGAATTGATCGGCGGCTCTCGGGTCGGGTCGATGCGGATGACATCCTCCAAGAGGCGTATCTCGACGCGGCACAGCGTGTTCATCACTACTTGGAAGACACCTCAAAGTCGTTCTTCGTCTGGCTGCGGTTGGTCGTTAGCCAAACGATGATCGATGTACATCGGCGGCACCTTGGTGCCCAGATGCGGGACATCAATCGAGAAGTATCCATGCACCGGCCAGCCTACACACAAGCGACTTCCGTTTGCCTGGCAGCTCAGTTGCTTGGCTCCATGACCTCGCCCAGTCAAGCCGTGCAGAAGGCCGAGATGGCTCGCTTGTTGGAAGAATCGCTCGAGGGGATGGACCCGATCGATCAAGAGGTTCTTGCACTGAGGCATTTCGAGGAGCTAACGAACAGCGAGGTCGCGGAAGTGCTGAGCATCCAGCAGAAAGCTGCCAGCATTCGCTACGTTCGTGCGATTGCCCGCTTGAAGGACGTCCTGAAACGTGTTCCCGGCTTCTTCGATACGCAAGGAACTACAGATGGCTGATCCAACGCTCGATCGTGATCCCGTTGAGTTCTTAGCCGAGGAGTTCATGGAACGCTTGCGACGCGGAGAATATCCGTCTGTCGAAGAATACGCTTCAGCACACCCTGAAAAGGCCGAGCAAATCCGTGAGCTGTTTCCAACGATCGCGGCGATGGAGAAACTGAAGTCCGACAAGGAGTCGCTCAGCGGCGGTCGAGCTTCTCTGGGGGCGGCGAAGCTCGAGCGGCTTGGCGACTTGCGAATCATTCGCGAGATCGGCCGAGGCGGTATGGGCATCGTTTACGAAGCCGAGCAGGAATCGCTTGGGCGACGAGTGGCCGTCAAAGTGCTGCCTAAACAGTCGCTGCTCGACGACAAACACCTACGCCGCTTTCGGCGCGAAGCCAAAACCGCCGCCAGGTTACACCATACGAACATCGTTCCGATCTTGGGAGTCGGCGAACAAGACGGCTATCACTACTACGTGATGCAAATCATCCGAGGCGTCGGTCTTGACGAGATCATGCCGCAACTTGTCGCGGTTGCGAACGGGACTGGCTCGGATGCGAGCGGCGGCGTTTCGATCGATCGTAACCGCGCGGAGAATGTTAGCAGCGTGGCTCGCGCGATGCTGGCGGGTGATTTGCGACAGTTAGCACACGTGGACGAGTCGTCGGACTTGGCGAGTAGTGTCAGCCGAGTATCGACTCCAAGCACCGACTCGCCGGTCCACGCGGTCACCGAAGTCATGTCAGACAAGACCGGGACACCGTCGGCAACATCATTCGTGCTGAGCGAAGCGCTGGCAGCAGGCGAAGAACTGACGCAAGCGGTGATCTCCGACGTTTCGGCGACGACAACTGGACGCTTCGGATCAGCTTACTGGCAAAGTGTCGCCAAGATTGGCGTCCAGGTCGCGAACGCCCTGCAGTATGCTCATCGGCAGGGGACGATGCATCGAGACATCAAGCCGGCGAACTTGCTGATCGATGGCCGCGGAAACATGTGGGTCGCGGATTTCGGGCTCGCCAAGGCTGTTGAGCAGGAGGAGGTGAGCCGCACGGGGGATGTTGTTGGCACGCTACGGTATATGGCTCCCGAACAGTTCTATGGCGATGCAGATGCCCGCAGCGATATCTTCAGCCTCGGCCTCACGCTCTATGAATTGTTGACGCTGCAGCCCGCTTACAACGAAACTGAGCGTAAACGCAGCTTCATCCACGAGTCCGGGCCTCCCGAGCCGACTCGGCCTCGGCGAATCAACGCGGCGATTCCTCGCGATCTTGAGACGATCGTACTGAAAGCAAGTGCGCCGGAACCGAAGGACCGGTACCACACTAGTGCGGAGATGGCGGAAGACTTACAACGCTTCCTCGAAGACCGTCCGATCCTCGCTCGACGCGCGAGCATTCCCGAACGATTGATGCGTTGGGCTCGCCGCAATCCCGCGATCGCTACGCTTTCCGCCACGGCGATCGGACTGTTGATGTTAGTCGCGATCGTATTCTGCGTCGCTTACTTCCAAACCGACTTGGCGCGCAAGGAAGCCCTTGCCGAACGTGAAGCCGCTCAGAAAACATCACGTGTCGCGCTCGCTGCCCTGGATAAGATTTTCGAGCGGCTCGCGCCCCATCGTTACGTCTCGCCGGAAGACTTCGCCATGATGAGCGAAGAAGACGACTCGCTCCCCGTCAACAATCAGCCTGTCCTGTCAGAAGAGGCCGCAGCTTTGTTGACCGAGATGATGAAGTCGTACGACGAGCTTGCTCAAATTGGTGGCGAGAATACTGAATTACTGCTGAGTGTCGCCACCGCCAACCGTCGGCTAGGTGATATTCGCGCTCGACTCGGTCAAACTGAGCAAGCATTGGCAGACTATCACAAGGCAGTTGCTTCCTACAAGAACCTCGACGAGATTGCTCTCCAAGACCCACGAACCATGGCGGCAATCGCTAGCGTGTACAACGAGATCGGGGGCCTTCACCGGCGTGTTCGTCGATTCGATCCGCGTGGCGAGCACGACGCCAAAGCGAAGCAGGCGTTCGAGGAATCAACTCGTTTGCTGAAGCCGATTGCCAACGCCGATTCGCTCGCCGAAGTCCGCTATGAGTTGGCTCGGACGTATTACTTGCAGGCTAGGCAGTCCAATGGTCCGCGGCGTGGTCGCGAGCGTGGCGGAGGGCGCGGCCAAGGTGGCGGTCCACGCAAGGGAGAGGGTCCGCAATTCTCCCGGTCTCGGCGCAGTGACGAGCCAAGAGTCGAGCAGCATCTCGACAGAGCCGTCGCGTTGCTCCGAGAGCTTACCGACGAGTACGACGTTCCGGACTACAAGCAATTGCTCGCGCTGTGCTATGTCGAACAGTATCGGCAACTGCCACGGGACGCTCGAGATTCGAGCCGCGAGTTGATCGACCGTTCGATTGTCTTGTTGGAGAAGTTGGCCGAACGATATCCCAACAACCCGGACTACAGTTTCACGTTGTCGAAGGTCTACGGAATGATTGCGTTCATCTCGCCCGACAGCCTCGAGTCGGTCGAGGCTGCTCTGGCCATCCTGCAGGGACTCCATCAGCAACACCCAAGCGTTCCCGAATACGAAATCTCCCAAATCTGGATGCACAATGCCGCAGCCCAGCAGAAGGTCAGGCTTGGCGACTATGAAGGCGCGGTCAAGAGTTTCGCCATAGGGCGGGAGATCGGTGAGGCGTTCAGCAAGGAACATGCTGCGCCCGCCGGAATGGCAATGCGTTTTACTCTGATGCGGAAAGTGGCTTTCGCATTTGCGATCGCGGAAAGGCTCAGGAATGCAAAGAGGGAACAGACTGAAGTGGTCATTCCGCTTGCCTGGCTATCGCGTGCGCGAGACGAACTACTTGCTTCAGAGCAACTCTTTGTGGAAGCCAGCGAAAGCGATCCGCGATCGCAAGGCATGCTCGGTATGCTCTACTCGCGACTTGCAATCTTACACGGCGTGCTTGGCGACGAAGCAGCGCAGAAGGCGGCAGAAGCCAAGGCAGAAGAGTTTGAAGCGGAACGCCATCCGTGGGAACGCGATAAGCGACCACCGCGGCGAGGCGGACGCGACGAGTAGGTAACGTCGATTATCTTCGGCAGTGAGCCGCAGGCGATATTCGCCACGCTGTCATTGCTAGGTTGCTATGGACCGTCCAATGGCGAACGTCTTAGAATCGCCGTGACATCGTCCCTGTGGAGCATCCATCGTGAAGGCATCCTCTAGTACTTCGTCTCGACTTAGCTTTCGGGTAGGCCGTAGCGAAAGTCGCCAAGACTTTCGGCCAATACCTGGAAGAGCCGAAGCTCTTGG